>JADYYV010000211.1 GCA_020853455.1 Alphaproteobacteria bacterium
ACCATCCAGGCGAATTGTTTCGCCATTAATCAACGCATTGTCGACAATGTGCAGCGCAAGCTTGGCGAATTCTTCCGGTTTGCCGAGGCGTTTGGGGAAGAGGGTTGTGGCAATCAGGCTGTCCTGTACTTCCTGCGGCATGGCGGTCAGCATGGGCGTGCCGATCAGGCCGGGGGCAATGGTGACGACGCGCACGCCGAACCGCGCCAGCTCGCGCGCGGCGGGCAGGGTCATGCCGACCACGCCGCCCTTGGATGCGGAATAAGCGGCCTGTCCGATTTGTCCTTCGTATGCGGCGACGGATGCCGTGTTGATGATCACGCCGCGCTCGCCGGTGTCATTCAATACATCCAGCGTGGACATTTCTGTTGCGGCCAGACGCAGCATGTTGAACGTGCCGATCAGGTTCACCGTGATGACCTTGGTGAAGAATCCCAGATCATGCGGGCCGTCCTTGCCCACTACGCGCCCGCCGGGGGCAATCCCCGCGCAGTTCATCAGGATGCGCACCGGCCCGTGTGCGGCCTTCGCGCCGTCCAGCGCGGCTTTCGCCGATACTTCGCTGGTCACATCGCATTCAAACGCGACGCCGCCGATTTCTTTCGCGACCGCATCGGCATTCGCCTTGTTAATGTCGAGCACGGCGACTTTCGCGCCTGCTTTTGCGAGATGACGCGCGGTTTCTGCGCCCATGCCGGATCCGCCGCCGGTAACAACCGCGGCCATGCCTTTAATTTCCATCGAGAGGGTCCCTTCTGTTTTCATGCCGCTTCATGCGCAGCATCAGTTTTTGAAACACGTTTTGGATAAACAGCAGCTTCTGCGCCTTGAACGCCTCCAGCGCGTCCGCGCGCTCGGCCTCCGGTTTCGCGTCGATCTTCATCAAATCTTCCTGCAGCGCATGAGCCAGCTGCTGCGCCTCCGGCTCCTGCGATTTGTTGTACCATTCCAGCGCGCCGTACGGGTCCTGCGCCACGCCGATGCCGCCCAGCGTGACCATGCCCATCAGGGCCTGCGCGAATGAATCGCCCTTGTCGGCCGCGCGCCGCAGCCACATCGCGCCGCGCATCGGGTCTTTCGCCACGCCTTCGCCGGTGAAATACAGCCGCGCCATGGTCAGCTGCGCCTTGGTGTCGCCGCCTTCCGCCGATTTGCGGAACCACGCGATCGCCGCGACCTGGTCTTCCGAAATGCCTTCGCCGCGCGACAGCTTGCGCGCCAGCGTGTATTGCGATCCCGCGTCGCCCAGCGCGGCCGATGCGCGCAGCTGGTCGGTCGCCGATGCCCAGTGCGTGTAATAAAACGCAGCCAGCATCAGCGCGGTCGAGATAAACAGCAGTGAATACATGAAACGCAACATGCTGCCTTTATATAAGCCCCTCAAAACATAAGCAAATCATAGCGCGTTGACATAACTTGCCATTCTGCTAACCTCATAAAATCCAACAAGAAATTTATCAAGCGCGAAGGAATTCCGGCATGGCGGCGGGCCCGAAAAAACTGAAAATGGTCGAGGCGTTCGACAAGGCCGTCGGCATGCGCACGGGCGAACAGCAATCGGGCTACGAAAAAGTCGATGACATGCGCGTGGTCGAGCGTTATTTCCATCCCATCCTGTGGGGCCGGTTCGAAGCCGCCGTCACGACGCAGTCGGTGACCACGACGCTCTACGATTTCAAATCCTTCACCGCGCATGTCACCACCATGACGCTCGACAAAAGTTTTACGCTGCAGGGCGCGCCCTCGACCACCATCATCCCGTTCCGCGATTTCGACAACAAACAGGCGATCCGCGACGCGCATCAGGCGCTGACGCAACTGGGCGGCGAACCGCCGGCGCTGGAACAATTCTCCCTCGACGACGTCTCCACCAAAATCTCCCTCTCCGCCCCCAAAACGGCGCAGTTCGGGAAGAAGCCCTAGGGCGCATACTTTTCTATTTTATCCTGCTGGCAGACGGGTTTGGACGCTTCCAGATATTCACGGATATACTCTTCAGCGCGTAATTTGGCTTTTGCGACATCTTCGTCGGACATTTTTGATTTTGTGTCTTTGGGAACATAAAAAAACGGCTGGTTTGGATACAAAGCGTGATGCCCGACAGCCTGCCAAGCATAATGCTCAATGCTGCTCCCTGCGGCGGGATTCCATGGCGCAATAGGCATCAAGGAAAAAACCTTCTCCTTTTGCATTTCCAGCATCAGGGAATCTGGGGACACACACCTATATGGGAATCTGGGGACACACACCTATATCGAGCGATTATCAAATTCACCTCAGCATTTCACGCCGCTTTTCTTTTCGCTGTAAAATACGAACAGCGCGAAGACGAAAAACAACGTGCCTATCGACGCGCCTGTCCAGTCGAAAGCGCCTTGGCGCAGTGTGGTGAAGAGGCCAAGCCCCCAGAACCCCGCGCCGAAGAAAAGATACATCGCGACTGCGTTCGAAATTTTCTTTTGTCCCGCACCGATGCCGTAAAGCTTCTTCGCTTTCGTCATCATCTGGTGGCCTTCCTCGACCTCCTTTTCGCACTGCGCGGAACAGGAGGATCCTGCGGGGCTATCGCGGTGGCATGCGGCGCAAACGGCCTTGAAACAATACTTGCAGACGGCAAGCGCGGCGGTTTCGGGATGGGTAAAGCAATGCATGGGATGTCCTTCTTTTGCTGTCTCAAGCCTAACCCGTCTTTGCCCGACAAGAAACGGCAATGCTGACGTAAGGTAATTATTTGATTTTACTGGCTTATATCGCGCAACTATGTTGCCATAAAACCGCTTGCCGGGAATCCGGATCGGGCATATACCTTAGGCCACACCAAGAGCTTCTTATATAACGTGGAGGGTTTAAACCCATGAAGAAACTGAAATCTCTTGCCCTGTCTTTTGCGCTCGCCGTGGGCGGCACTGTCGGGCTTGCGACCGCCGCCAATGCGCAGACCGTCGATGTCACCCAGACGCGCGGCGCGCAGACCGAACTGGTCACCAATAATTACATCGATGCGGATGTCATCGCCTCCGTCTCGCAGCTGCCGCTGCTGCGCCAGAACACGTTTTACCGCGCGGGCATCGGCTTTATCTCGGCGGTTGTCGAGGAAACGGGCGAAAACGTCGGCGTCGAATTCCAGCTGCGCAACGGCTACAAAACGCCCGTGCGCGCCTACAACCTCGACGACGGGCTGGGCCTGCTGAATTTCAACAACGCGAAAATGAACGCCTCGGCGCTGGAAAACCGCCTGGCCTTCAACGAAAACCAGACGCGTATCTATGCGCAGCTGTATCCCAGCTATATTTACACCGCGCCGCTGGCGCCCGTCATCCTGATCGGCCCGCAGCCGCGTTTCCGCCACCACGACAACCACCGCTGGCAGCAGCCGCTGATCGTGCCGCAGCATCCGCGCATCATCATCAATCTGGGCGGCAACGACCACCGCCGTGACGACCATCGCGGCAATCGCGACGATCATCGCGGCAACTGGAATGGCAACCGCGGCGGCCACGACCGCGACCGCGGCCACGACAGGGGGCCCGGCGGACATCGCCACTAAGCCCCGTTGATATTCTTAAAAAAGCGCGGCGTCAGAATTTGAACGCCGCGCTTTTTTATTGTAGTTTGAAGATATACGTTTCCGTAGCTCAGCTGGATAGAGCATCAGTTTCCTAAACTGAGGGTCGCAGGTTCAAATCCCGCCGGAAACGCCATTTTCCCGATCGCCGGTTTCCTCTCTTGCGCGCCCGTTCCGTAATATGGCGGGTATTTTGCGCACGGCGTCATTTTGCAACGGATTTTTAATATTGGGATATGTAGTGTAAAGGCAGAATGTGGGAATGCCGCTTGACATAACTTTTTTCGGGTTTTGCGGCAGGGAATTTCAGGGGGAGATTTTTACATGACGGCAACTCCGGGCAATAACACGACCGTACCCGATCAAACGGGCACCGGCCACGATAACGACTGGAACGGCCTGATCCAGGGCGGTGCCTGGGATTTCGGCGGCGGCGCGCATGTACTGACCTACGCCTTCTACACCGACAGCTATTACACGACCGCGCAATGGAGCAACGCGCAGAAGGCGATCATGGCCGCCGCGCTCCAGACCTGGTCGGATGTCGCGGATATCAGCTTTGTCGAGATCGCGCCCGACGGCACCGACTACCTGTTCAGCAACGCCGACATGGCGATCACCTTCAGCGGCGATGCCGGCGGCGTGGTCGCGACCGGCGTGTTCCCCAACCATGATTTCGTCACAGACTATCTTTACAGCCAGCCCAGCGACGCGGCGCTCTATCCCAATCCCGAAGGCGACATCACGATCTTCGACCAGCATTTCGTGCTGGAAGAAGGCGGGTACAAGCCGGGGTCGTTCGGCTTTGCGACCTTCATCCATGAAATCGGCCATACGCTGGGCCTGAAGCACGCCGACCTGTATCCCGGCGGTAACGGCCCCGACGACGGCGGCAACGGCCGCCCGCCGCTCGATCCCGCGAACCAGAACGGCTACGATTCCATCATGAGCTATGACGGCCCGCAGGTCGTCGATTTCGGCGACGAGATCAATTTCCTGCGCGGGCACCAGGTCACGCCCATGCCGTTCGACATCCGCGTCATCCAGTATATCTACGGCGCGAACATGACGTTCCACACCGGCAACGACGTGTACGAACTGTCGCAGGACGGCAAAGTGCGCACGATCTGGGATGCCGGCGGGATCGACACCTTCGACGCGTCCAGGACCAACGCCGCCGTGCATATCGACCTGCGCGAAGGCGAGCTGACGCGCCACGGGGGCACCGAAGGCCTGTCGGCGACGGCGATCGCGTTCGACACGGTCATCGAAAACGCCATCGGCACGTTTTTCAACGACACGATCACCGGCAACGACGCCGACAACGTGCTGGACGGCGGCACAGGCGGCGCCGACACCATGCGCGGCGGGCTTGGCAACGACACCTATTACGTGGATTCCCTGCTCGACGAGGTGAGCGAAAACCCCGGCGAGGGCACGGACAAGATTTTCAGCTCTGTTTCCTTCGACCTGCTGGCGCGCGCGCCCGACGTCGAAAACCTGACCCTGACGGGCAGCGCCATTCTGGGCTCCGGCACGGATGACGACAACACCATCATCGGCAACGCGTCCAAAAACACGCTGATCGGCCTGCTGGGCACCGATACGCTCGACGGCGGCGGCGGCGTCGATACGCTGGTGGGCGGCGACGGCGACGATACCTATTACGTCACCTCGACGGCCGCGCTGGTGCTTGAAAACGCGGGCGAGGGCAATGATACCGTCCACACCACGGTCACGCTCACGCTGGGCGCGGAGATTGAAAACCTTGTGATCGGGGGCACGACGACCGCGAATGCCACGGGCAACGCGCTTGCCAACAGCCTGACCGGCAACAACCTCAAGAACGTCATCAGCGGCCTCGACAGCGACGACACGATCGCGGGCATGGGCGGCAACGACACGCTCGACGGCGGGCTCGACATGGATACGCTCGACGGCGGCGACGGCAACGACACCGTGAACGGCGGCGCGGGCGCCGACATCATGATCGGCGGCCTGGGCGACGACGTTTATATCGTCGATAACGCGCTCGACACCATCACCGAAAACGCCTTCGAAGGCACGGACTGGGTGCAGTCTTCCATCAGCTATTCGCTGGCGGCGCCGTCGGCTGCGGGCGTGGAACGCCTGACTCTGACCGGCACGGACGACATCGACGCGACCGGCAACGCGATCGCCAACACCCTGACCGGCAACGCGGGCAGCAACACGCTGGACGGCGGCGCGGGCGCGGACACCCTGCTGGGCGGCGCGGGTAACGACTTCTATGTCGTCGACAACGCGGGCGACAAGATCACCGACACCGGCGGCGTCGACACGATCCTGGCCAGCATCACGTATTCCTTCATGGGCTATCTCTACCTCACTCCCGGCATTGAAAACGTCACGCTGATCGGCACGGACGACATCACGGCTTACGGCAGCGCCACCGCCAACGTGCTGACCGGCAACATCGGCAACAACACGCTCGACGGGCTGGGCGGCGCGGATACCATGATCGGCGGGCTTGGCAACGACACCTATATCGTGAACGCTGCGGGCGACATCGTCTCCGAACTGGTGGGCGAGGGCAACGACACCGTCGTGTCCTCCGTCAACTGGACGCTGGACGCCAACACGGAAAACATCACGCTGACCGGCAGCGCCGCGCGCGCGACCGGCAATGCGGGCGACAACACGCTGGCCGGCAATGCGAGCGTGAACACGCTCGACGGCGGGCTTGGCAACGACACCTATGTGATCGACGCGCGCGACATCATCGTCGATGCCGACGGCACCGATACCGTGAACGCGAACTTTACCTATACGCTCGTCAACGGCATGGAAAACCTGCAGCTGACCGGGACATCCAATATCAACGGCACCGGCAACGCGGCCGACAACACGGTCACCGGCAACAGCGGCAACAACACCCTTGCGGGCGGGCTTGGCAACGAGACGCTGGCGGGCGGGCTTGGCAACGACACCTATATCGTGAACGACGCGCCCGAAAGCATCGTCGAAAACGCAGCCGAGGGCACCGATACCGTGCTGGCGACCGTCAGCCATACGCTGGCGGCCGAAGTTGAAAACCTCACCCTGCTGGGCAGCGCCGCGATCAACGCGACCGGCAATGCGGGCGACAACACGCTGACCGGCAACAGCGCCGCCAACATTTTCGACGGCGGGCTTGGCGACGACACCTATGTGATCGACGCGCTGGATACCGTCGCGGTCGATACGGGCGGCGTCGATACCATCGCCTATAACGGCAGCTACAGCATCGCGGGCCGCGCCGATCTTGAAGGCGTGAAGCTGCTGGGCACCGGCGCGTTCAACGCGACCGGGAATGCGGGCGACAACATCCTGACCGGCAACAGCGGCGTGAACACGCTGGACGGCGGCGCGGGCAACGACACCTATGTGATCGGCAAGACAGACGTGATCGTCGATTCCTCCGGCACCGACACCGTGAAGGCCGATTTCAGCTACACCCTCGGCGCCAACATGGAAAACCTTGTGCTGACCGGCACGGGCGCGCTGAACGGCTTTGGCAACGCGTCGGCCAATACGCTGACCGGGAATGCGGGCAACAACACGCTCGACGGCCTGGGCGGCATCGACGCCTATATCGGCGGGCTTGGCAACGACGTTTACATCGTCGATAACAGCGCCGAAACGGTGACCGAACTGGCGGGGCAGGGCACGGATACCGTGCGCGCTTCCGTTTCCTTTACGCTGGGCGCCGATATCGAGCTGCTGGTGCTGACCGGCACGGGCAGTATCGACGGCACGGGCAATGCGGGCAACAACACGCTGACCGGCAACGCGGGCAGCAATACGCTCGACGGAGGCGCAGGTGCCGACAAAATGATCGGCGGCGCGGGCAACGACACCTATATCGTCGATGACGCGCTGGATACGGTGACCGACACCGCGGGCACCGATCATGTGATGTCGTCCGTCAGCTATACCATCGGCACGGGCATCGAAAACCTCACCCTCACGGGCGCCGGCAATGTCAACGCGACCGGCAGCACGACCGCCAATATCATCACCGGCAATACGGGCGACAACTGGCTGCGCGGGCTGAACGGCAATGACACGCTGGACGGCGGCGACGGCAACGATACCCTCGACGGCGGCAACGGGCTCGATATCCTGACCGGCGGCCTGGGCGCGGATGTGTTCGATTTCAACGCCGTGCCTGCGCTCGGCGGCGCCGATACGATCACCGATTTCGTGTCGGGCCCCGGCAACGACGTGCTGGATATTTCCGACCTCCTGACCGGCTACACCGGCAACATCACCGATTACGTGCAGATCACGCAAAACGGCGGCGACACCATCGTCAGCGTGGATTCCAACGGGCTGAGCGGCGGGGTCAGCTTCCAGCTGCTGGCGACGCTCACGGGCGTCAACCTCGGCACCGACGAGGCGGCGCTGGTGCTCAGCGGCAATCTGGTCGTGACGTAACGGCCGGGGCGCGGCCGCCCCGCGCCTGAAGCAAATAAAAAGCGCCGCAGGCCAAAGGGCTTGCGGCGCTTTTGTTGTTTTCGCGTCCTAGGGCTTGTATTTGTCGAGGATGGTTTTTGCGCGGGCTTCGTTGAACGGCATGGGGTTTCCGTCCGCATCGGCCTTGGAAATGCTGGCGCCGGCAACGATGGCGTTGAGCGTCATGCTTTGCGGCACGCGCGAAGCGGGGTTGAAATATTCCGTCAGCATCATATCCATGATGTCGTTCTGGCGCACGAAGGCTTCGGGCGGCTTGGATCCGCCGGCGGCTTCCAGTAATTCGGCTTTTGCGGCTTTGATATCGACTGTCATGTTTTTCTCCTTTTCAGGTTGAATGCCGCAAATGCCGCCCGTCTTGCGCGCCTGCGGGTTGCAGGCTGATCCCGCTTGACGATAAGCGGGCCGGACGGGTGATCTGCGGTGTTTTGTGAGCGTCGGAAAGAAGACAGGCGGGAAACATTTAAACCGCTTTGCCGGAAAGTTGCGCTCGACCTGAAAAATACTCTAACGCGAGCGGTGCAATATGTCAAATAAATGATGCTGCCGGCTTTCGCGCATTTATAGCTATCCGGCTGATTTAATGAATGAATAGGAGAATTTTTTAAAACCGTCTCTGCCGCCTCCCGGCAAAAACATGCTCTGGCATCAGCCGGACGCAAAGTACTGACAGGCGGGAATCCGCGCGCCGTTATTTGAACGGCTTTTTTCATTCCCCGAAAGCGCGCCGGATATTAAGAAAATCCCTTATCTTCCCGTTATATTAGGCAATTCTTAGCTTTTTCAGCATAATCTGGGCTGAAGTATCGATGGGGATTTTTTATGACATTTTCAGTATCCGATTTGAAGGCGCTGGTGGTCGACGACCACATGATCGTGCGCTGCGACATCGAACGGCATATCAAGACGCTTGGCATCACGCATATCGACCAGGCCGCGAATGTGGCGGAGGCGATGACGAAACTGGGCAGCGCCGATTACAACGTCGTGTTCCTCGACTGGAACATGCCGGGGCGCAGCGGCTACAACATGCTGGAACAATGCCGCGGCGAAACCAAATACGACAACACCGCCTTCGTCATCGTGTCGGCGGAATCCGAGGACCGTTATATCATCGAGGCGCTGAAGGCGGGTGCGACGTCCTATATCGTCAAGCCCGTATCCGAAAACATCCTGCGCGAACATGTGACGCGCGTGGTCGCCTGGATCAACGAACGCATGGAAGAAACCCGCCAAACCGCATGACAACATACGCATGACAACCGCCGCCGCAGACAGTCTTGAAACCATGAACGCCTATGTCTCCGACATCGTCGGCAAGGCGGTGACGGGCACTTTCGACACCATGTTCGGGCGTGAAATAGCCCATGCAGGCGCGGAGGCAGCGCAACCGGCGGCGGGCGAGATCTCCAGCCATGTCAGCCTGACGCAGGGCGCGGCGCTGAACGTGGATTTCAGCTTTCATTTCGATGCGCGGCTTTTGCACCGCATCGCCGAGGAAACCTATCCCGACCAGGCGCGCAATATACCGATGCAGATGATCTGCGAAGACATGGCCTGCGCGATCGCCAACGTCGTGGGCAGCCGCGTCAAGGCCTTCCTGAACGGCCGCGGCTATGACCTGTCGATGGATATTCCCGCGATCGGCGCGCTGGATGCCGCCCGCGACGCGGCGCGCGAAGAACGCAGCTCGCTCGCTTTCCGCTGCCTGCAAGACGGGCAGGACAACGCGCTGCGCGTCAATATCCACCTGCAGGAAAAGCGCGCGGGATAATGCCGCGCCAGCGGGAAGGGAAGTGATGGTCTCCGGCAAGCTCCAGAAACAGATTGCAAGGCATCTCGGCGACGGCGCGCCCGTAAACGACGGGCTGGCGGCATTGCTGGCCGAGGTCGATGCGGTTTATGCCGAGCGGCAGGAACGCGCACAGCTGGCCGCGCGCGGCATCGACGCGGTGTCGTCCGAATTCACGCAGATCGTGGCGGAGCGCGACGCGCTGCTGCTGTCCTTGCGCAAGGTGCTGGACAGTCTCGGTCAGGCCGTCACGTTTTTCGACCGCACGGGCGTCTGTTCCGGCATTTATTCCAGCGCCTGCGCGACGCTTTTGGAAACCGAACCCGCGGGCCTTCATGCGGGCGACGTGCTGGGGCTCGATGACGACGGCAAGAAACGGTTTCAGGAACTGATCGAGCTTGCCTTCCACGGGCGCTCCACCATTTTCCCGTTCGATGAACTGATGCGCCTTGCCCCGAAACGCTATGCCCATTCGCAGGGCGTCGCCGTGTCGCTGCAATACCGCCCGATGTATAACGCGCAGAAAAAACTGTTCGCCATCCTGATGATCGCAACCGATGTCAGCCGCGAGGAAAAGGCGCAGGAGGAAATCAGGCTCAAGGAAGCCCGCATCGCCCGCATGCTGCGCATCGCCAAGGACAAGATGGCCTTCGTGGGATACCTGCGCAAGCTGGAAGGCGTGCTGATCGACCCCGCGATCAAGTACAGCATGGAGGATTTCGCGCGCGAAGTGCATACGCTGAAGGGCATGTCGCGCTTTTTCCACCTCGACATCATGGCCGGTATTCTGCACGAGATGGAAAACGAGATGAAATCGCGCAGCAGCGTGACGGTCGATGAAATGCTGGTGATCGCGCGCGAAGCGGTGGTGGGCGTGTTCGAGGAAGCCAAGGGCTATGGCCGCGAAATCTGGGGCAATAATTTCGAGATACAGGAAGACGTCGTCATGCTGCCCGTCAGCTACGCGACCGAATTCGGGCGCGAATTGCGGGCGCAGGGCGCGCAGGGCATCGCGTTCCGCTACTTCCAGAAAATCGTCTCCGCCCCCGTGCGCGACCTGTTGATCCCGTTTGAAACGCAGCTGAACTTTTTCGCGGTCATGGCGGAAAAGCAGGTCAGCGTCACCATGCCCGCGCATGGCGAGATCCGTGTGTTTTCCCCCGTCTACAAGGAATTCTTCAGCGCGCTGGTGCATGTGGCGCGCAATATCGTGGACCACGCGGCGGAGGATGCGGAGCTGCGCGCGGCGCAGGAAAAAACCGCGGCGCTGAACGTCTGGGTCGATGTCGCCTACGGGCCGTTCAAGCACACCATGATCCTGACTATCGCCGACGACGGCGCGGGCATCGACGACAAAAAGCTGCGCGAAAAACTGGGCCCTGCGGCGGCATCCGAAAGCGACGAGGCGGTGCTGCAGCATATCTTCGATCCGCGCGTATCGACCCGCGACACGGTGTCCGATGAATCGGGGCGCGGCATCGGGCTGAATGCGGTGAAGGCCGTGGTGGAAAAACTGGGCGGGTCGGTGCATGTGGATTCCATGCGCGGCAAGGGCACGGCGCTCACCATCCGCCTGCCCGTGATCTGGGAACCGAATTAGCCATATTTTTCAGCCGCCTAAGGGATTATTAACCCCCGCTTGCTATAATATCGCCATAGGCAACCCGGGAGTTTTTTTTCATGGAAGACGATTATGGCCGTCGTCGTTCGGCCGAATTTGATTACGCACTGACCGGCGGCAAGGCGGGCGTTACGACCAAGATGCCGACCGCGATGGAAAGCGCCCTGCGCGGCGCCGGCATGCATGAAACCGAAATATCCGAAGCGGCGCGCGTCATCCCGATGGGCCTGCAGAAAATGGGCGCGACCGCCCCCGAAGTCGAACAGCAGAAATTCGTCGCCATGATGATGGGGTCCTGCGTCAACGGCAAGCCGGATGTGCTGGCCTCCGTCACGAAACTGGCGAGCGATATCGCGCATCCCAAGGCGGCGGGCATCACGATGGAAACCAAGCCGATGGGTTCCAGCTATGGCGGCTATAAACCGCCGACGCAAAAATTCTGATAGGGCAGAAATTCTGATTTATTTTAGTGCGGCTTGATCTGCGCGCAAAGACGCTTGATCTCGCCCAGGAATTTGGGGAAGTCGGAATAAAGCTCCTGCTTGCCCATCAGCGCCACCACTTCGTGGCGCAGCATCGGTTCCATCTTCACGAATTCCTCGGTGAAGCCCGACAGCACGGCGACCGGCACTTCGTCGAGTCCGTCGATCAGCTTTATTTCGCGGATGAAATCCTGCCCGCCCTTGTTGGGCATGCGAAGATCCGTGATGATCAGGTCGGGTTTCAGCACCTGCGCGCTGGTGCGGATTTCCTTCAGCGCCTCGTCGCCGTCGCTGTAGATATGCAGGATGACCGGCTGGTCGAGCATGCCGAAGGCCTGTTCGATCATGATTTTATCGACGTCCTGGTCCTCGATCAGCACGATGTGGAGGATGGCGTCGGTGGTTTCTTTGGTGAATGTGCTCGTCATGTGAAATATCCTTGCTGGCAGCTATTATAACAAAGCCGCCGGGAATGTAAAACCGTCTGTCGGGCAGGCGTTATGTCAGGCGGCCGCGCAGGATTTCAAGGGATTGCGCGGCAAGCGCGGCGAAGGCGGCTTCCTGCGCCGCCGCGTCGGCCACCTTGCCCGCATGGCACAGCGCCTCGATATCCCGCGCCGCGGCCGATAGTTTCAGCGCGCCCAGCGCCGCCGCGTTCGATGCCAGCTTGTGCACGCAGCTGCGGATCGCATCCGCGTCCCGGGCCGCGAAGGCGGCGGGAATTTCGGCGACCTTGCTTTCCAAAAAAACCAGCAGGCGTTTGGCGAAGGCGCGCGCGGGATCGCGGCCCATCGCTGTTTCCAGCCCCTCGATGCTGGCCCATGAAACGATGTCGTCCATATTCATGCGTCCGGGTTGGTGACAAGCTTGGCCGTGCGGAACCAGAACGCGTCGAGCGCGCTTGCGAAAACGCGCATGCCCGCGGTGTCGTTCGGGATGCGCACGCAGGCATTCGCGTTGCGCGCATGGCAGTCGCGCGCCGTTTCGCGCGACAGGTTTTCGGCGATCACGATGACGGGAATGGCGGCAAACGGGTTGTCGGATTTCAGCCGGTCGAGCGCCGGCAGCAGCTCGTCGCCCAGCATCACCATGTCGGGGCGCAGCGCGGTGTCATAGGGCTCCGTCTTGCGCAGGAACGAAAACAGGCTCTGCTCGTCCCTGACATGGTACAGCGCGACCGGCGTCTGGATGGCGCGCAGCGCCAGCTGCAGGCGCATCATGACGTCTTCCTGCGGATGCGCGATCAGGATGTTGACGGGCGCGCGGCGCATATCGGGCTTCAGCGGCATCATCATCGCGCATCCCCCTGCGGCAGCACCGCCTGGAAAATCCAGAAATTCTCGATCGCCTGTACGAAGGCCAGCATTTCCGGAAAAGTCAGCGGTTTTTGCACATAGGCGTTCGCATGGCGCAGGTAACAGCTTTCGATATCGCGGTCGAGCGCGGATCCCGACAGCATAATGACGGGAATATGGGCGAAAGCGGGCTCGGCGCGGATTTCCTCCAGCGTCTGCGGCCCGCCCTTGCCCAGCATGTTGATGTCGAGGAAAATCAGGTCGGGCTGGCGCAGTTCGTTCGACAGGTAATCGATCACGCCCTGCCCGTCGCGCACGAAATGAAGGACGATCTTGGCGCGGGCGGTCAGGAAGGCCTGTTCCATGAACAGCGCATCGGCTTCCTGGTCCTCGGCATAGAGGACATGGATGGGTTCGTCGTTCGGAAGCGTCTGCGGCACGGTCATGGGCATATTCTAACATATTTCCATTTGCGTGTTTAGGCGGTAAAGTGAAGCTGCAAGGAAGTCAAAATGCCACATCGCGAACGCTCCCGATATCTGGAATACACCGGCAAGGTGCTGCTGCTGGCCACCCTGTATTATGCATTTGGCAAGCCCGCGATGGAGCTTGCCGCGCTTTCCACCTATGCCTCGCTGCTCTGGCCGTCGGCGGGCATCGCGCTCGGCATGCTGCTGGCCTACGGGCCGGGGCTGTGGCCGGGGATCATGATCGCCAGCTTCCTGCTCAATTCGTTCCTGCTGGACGCGGCGTGGACGGGCACCAATTTCGACGGCGTCAAAATTCTGCCCGCCCTCGGCGTGGGCACAGGCGCCACGCTGCAGGCTCTTGCCGGTTATGCGCTGGCCAAGCGCTTCGCCGGGCTGCCGCTGTCGGTCGACAGCCCGCGCGACGTTTTGCGCCTGATCGTGCTGGTGGGGCCCATCGCCTCGGTCATTTCGGCGACCTTCGGCGTCATCTCTCTCAGCTATGCGGGCGTGATACCGCACGGGCAGGAACTCAGCAACTGGCGCACCTGGTGGTGCGGCGACATGCTGGGTTCGATTATCTTCATGCCGCTGTTCCTGGTGTGTTCGGGCACGCTGCCGCGCATTTTTTCGGGCAGCAAGTCGCAGGGCATGTTCCCGACCGTCGCCTTCGCCTCGCTCATCATCCCGCTGGTGGTGACGCTGGTGGCGTGGAAGCAGCTGACTTATCACACCTATGACCGTGCGCGTACGCAGTTTGAAAACACGGTGCTGGAAAACGAACGCGCCTTTACCTACCGGCTCGACAGTTTCGAGCAGACTCTGCTGAGCGGCGTCGGTCTTTTTTCGGGTTCCGCCGACGTCACGCGCAGCGAATGGCGTGCCTTTGCCTCGGCGCTGCGCGTGGGAGACCGCTGCCCGGGCGTGCGCGGCATCGGTTTCGTTTCGATGGTGCCGAAGGTCGATATCGAGAAGTTCCTGAAACAGACGCGCGCCGACGGCGCGCCGGACTTCAAAATTCATCCCGAGGGCGCGGATGAATTCATGATCATCAAATACATGGAACCGGAAATGCCGAACCTGCCCGCGCTGGGCATGAATATCGCCGCCGATCCGGTACGTGTGGAGCCCGCGTGGAAAGCCGCCGATACCGGCGAAGCGATCATTACCCCCCGCATCGCGCTGCTGCAGGACAAAAAAAAGAGGGCGGGCTTTTCCATGATGCTGCCGTTCTATCAGGCCGACGCGCCGCTGGCAACGGTGGAGCAGCGGCGGCAGGCGCTGATCGGCTGGATTTCCGCGCCGTTCAACAGCGACGCTTTCATGGGCGGGCTGTCGCTGGCGCAGGGGCGCGATTTCGATCTTGCCGTCTATGACAAGCCTCAGGAAAGCGACGAGAACCTGCTGTATTCGACCGCGCCGCCGCGCGCCAGGCCGGAATTCACGCTGCGCAAGGAGGTCGAGGTCAAGCAGCGCAAATGGTATTTCGTCTGGCGCAGCACGCTCGCTTTCGAGCGCAAATCGGCCAGCAACGAGCCGTTCATCATCCTGATCTCCGGCCTGTTGTTCACCGGCCTGTTCGGCCTGCTGCTGGTCATGCTGGGCCGCCGCAACGAAACCGTGGAGCGCATGGTGGAAATGCGCACGGCCGAACTGACGGAGCGCGAGGCGAATTTGGCGCATGTGATCGACAAGCTGACGCAATCGAACGCCGAACTGGAACGCTTCGCCTATGTCGTGTCGCACGACATGCAGGAACCCATCCGCGCCGTCGCCAATTTCTCCAGCCTTTTGTGGCACCAGTACGAAAACAAGCTGGACCCGGCGGGCAAGAAATACCTGACGATTATCAGCGACAGCGCGCGGCGCTTGCAGGCGATGGTGTCCGACCTTTTGGAATACGCCCGCGTGGGGCAGGGGGCGCGCGCGCATGAACGCATCGACGCCAACCTGTTGATGCAATACGTGCTCGATAACCTGAAGGTCACCATCGACGAACACGAGGCCGAGGTCGCGTTTGAAAACCTGCCGGTATTCATGGGATATCCCGTGCAGTTCATGAGCCTGATGCAGAACCTGATCAACAACGCGATCAAGTACCAGCCGGCGGGCGCGCGCCCGCGGGTGTCGGTGACGGCGGTCGACCAGGGCGATCATTTCCTGTTCGCCGTGCGCGACAACGGCATCGGCATCGACCCCGCCAACGCGGAGAAAATATTCGAGCCGTTCAAGCGCCTGCACACCTACCAGGATTACAGCGGCACGGGGCTGGGGCTTGCGGTCGCCCGGAAAATCGTCGACAACCACGGCGGCCGCATCTGGGTTGAATCGAAACTCGGCGACGGCAGCACGTTCTATTTTACGGTGATGAAATGACCGACCAGAAAATCAGCTGGGACGACTTCATGAAAGTCGGCCTTCATTTCGGCACGATCGTGCGCGCCGAAGAATTCAAGGAAGCGCGCAAGCCCGCCTATAAACTGTGGGTCGATTTCGGGCCCGAGATCGGCGTGAAGCAGTCGTCGTCGCAGATCACGAAAAAATACAACCTCGACGAACTGATCGGCCGGCAGGTGCTGTGCGTCATCAATTTCCCCGTCAAGCAGGTGGGGCCGTTCATGTCGGAATTCCTGACGACGGGCGTGGACGACGCGGAAGGCAACGTGATCCTCGTCTCCCCCGACCATAAAGTGCCCAACGGCGCGCGGCTGCTGTAAGCTGCCTTTCCTGTATTATGGCATTATAAAATAATCGCATTTTTCGCGCAGGGTTCGATGCTACGCCCCGTGTAAATGGCAGAAGCAGCGGATTTCCCGGCTTCGCACGGCCTGTCAAGAGGACCGCGTAACAAGACCTCAAGGAGACTATCTATGTACAAGCAACTGGCAGTCCTGGCGGCCGTCGCCACGCTCGGCCTTTCCCACGGCGCACTCGCTGCAACCCCGACCGCCGCGGTGCACACGCACCACGCCCTCGCCAAGAAAATGGCGACGCCGGTGTCGAGCGAAGTGAAAACCGAAGCCGCTGCCGAAACCCCCGCCGTGAAGGCCTCGACCGAAGCTGCCGCGACGACCGACAAAACCGCCGAAGTCAAAAAAGACGCGGTGAAGGCCGAAGTGAAAAAGCACAAGAAGCACAAGAAAGCGAAAAAATTGAAAGCGGAAGCGAAAGCAACAGCGGAAGCTGAAAAAGATGCCGCAACGCCCGCAACGACGGAAACTGCCCCCGCAGCCAACTAAGCCTTCCCTGCACACACAGTTAAGGCTGTACCAAGCGTAACCCCGCCGGCTGCCCCCGGCGGGGTTACGTGCTTTTCGGGGTTACGTGTTTTTGGCGAAGGGCGCGGGCGGGCCGTCCTGCCCGTATCGCTGCAATTCCTGCAGCAGTGTTTTCAGGCTGTATTGCGGCGCATAGCCGATCAGCGCGCGGGCGGCCGTGATGTCCAGCACGCGCGGCTTGCGCGCGATATCAAGGCCGGCTGCCGCCGCGCGCTGTTCATGTTCGGCGTAATATTTGCGGAAGGTCGATCCCGCGCCGTTTTCATCCCAGTTCGCCAGGTCGTCCGCGCGGTATTCATACGCGCCGTCGACGGCAAGGATGGCGGGCACATCCGGCACCGGCTTGTTTTCCGCCAGACGCAAAATAGATTTCGTCACCGCCTGCTTCACATCGTCGATATGCACCGCGCCGCGCATGAACCATGCCGCCCAGTCGTTCCATGTTTTATAGACCTGCCGGTTCCAGCTGGGGATAAAGGCGCGCGGGCGCAAAATGATGATGCGCATGTTATGGCGGTGCGCATAGGCGCGGCACATTTCCTCGCCGATAATTTTTGAACTGCCATAGACGGAATAGGGGTCGGACACGCTGGTCGATGAAATGAACACGAAATTCCGCACGCCCGCAACCGCCGCCGCTTCCAGCATGTTGAACGTGCCGGTTACGTTCAGGTCGTGGAAATCGTCGGGCGTTTTGGTTTTCTCGACGTCGTGGATGCCGTGCCAGGCGGCGATATGCACGGCGACATCCACGCCCGCCATGGCGCGTTTCACGGCGGCGCGGTCGATGATCGATCCTTTAACGAAATGCGGCACGGGTATGCGCGGTTCCGCCATGTCGATGCTGGCCACCTCATAGGCGCGCGCCAGCAAATCCGCCGATAACAGCGTGCCAAGGTCGCCCGATCCGCCTGTGAGTAAAATGCGCATGACCGGATTATAAGGCGAAAACGACGGTTTTGACATCATGGTTTTCCCGTGCAAATATAGCCCCCATGGACAATCATGACGAAAAACCGGTTCGGCGCAGCCGCTTCCTCAACCAGACGCTGCTGAACGACGAAGAAGTCGTGCGCAAGGGCGAATTCCACTGGACCTATACGCTGGGTGCCTGGATGCAGGCGCTGGTCTGGATCGGCGCCGGTTTCGGCGTCGCCTTTATGCTCGGCAAATTCGGCGGCAGCCCGGGGCAGGCGGGCGCGACGCCGCAATCGAACCCCGGCGTGTTCTTCGCCCCGCTGCTCGGCATCCTTGTCGGCGGCGGCGCGTTCGTCGTGAAGATGACGAAAAAATGGACGACCGAAATTTACCTGACGAACAAGCGCTTCCTTTATAAATCGGGCGTGTTCTCCATCCTCGTCTATAAGCTGAATATGCGCGAGATCAATTACTGCAACATCACGCAGTCGCTGGTCGGCAACCTGATGAATTACGGGCAGCTGTATATGTTCACGCATACGCTTGACGATAACAACATTTATCTTCCGCCGATCGCCGATCCGCACGGCTTTTCGACCGAGATTGAAAACCTCAAGAAAACGGCGTATTGATGCTGCCCGAAAATCTGCAAAAATGGGACGCGCTGTTCGCCGCGAAGGCGCGCGACCTTTACCCGTCATCCGATCCGTCGCATGATTTCCTGCACATCCGCCGCGTCGTGACCGCCGCGATAAAATTCGCGAGCGAAGAAGGCGCCGATTTAAACGTCGTGCTGCCCGCCGCCTATTTTCACGATTTCGTCAACGTCCCGAAAAACGACCCGCGCCGCGCGCAGGCCTCGACGCTTTCCGGCATCGCCGCGGTCGAATACCTGCAAACGGTGGATTATCCCGCGGAATTTTTTGACGGCATCAAACACGCGATCACCACGCATTCCTTCAGCGCAAATATTCCGTGCGAAACGATCGAGGCGAAAGTGGTGCAGGACGCGGACAGGCTTGACGGTTTGGGCGCGATCGGCATCGCGCGCTGTTTTTCCACCAGCACCATCATGGGCCGCCCGTATTACAGCGAAGACGATATGCTGGCCGAATTGCGCGCGCCCGACGACAAACTTTTTGCGATCGACCATTTCTTCGTCAAACTTTTTAAAACCGCCGAAACGCTGCAGACAAATGCCGCCCGCGCCGAAGGCGCCCGCCGCGTAGAATTCATGAAAACCTATCTGCAGCAGCTAAAATCGGAAGTCGGCGGTTGAGCGCAGCGGTGCGGTTGCCAGGCGGTTGATTTTAAAGAGAAAATTTTTCACCATCGCCGGTGGATGACGTTTTTCGCCGGTATTTATACGCATTTTGTACATGTTTCACACACAGCATGCAAAAAATTTATCAATAAATTCAGCGGTTTATAAAAAGCGTTTTTGCTCAACCGCGCAACGGGTATCGTTTAAAATCAAAGGGTTGCAAACTCGCCACGCGCCGTTTTTTAAGGTGTTTGCGTTAACATAACCTTCAGCCCGCTTTGGTATGATAGCGCAGGACAATGCCCTTCAATTTGTTTGGAACAAGGCGGCATCGATGGCGCAGGAGAAGCAGGATCTGGTGATCGTCGGCACGGGATTGGCGGGCACGGTGACGCTGGTGCAGGAGCTGCTGAAGATCGCGGCCGAGCCCGGCATCACGCCCGACAATCCGGTCACGATCACGCTGCTGGAGCGCAACGAAGCGCAGAAATTCGGCGGCGTCGCCTATGGCCGCACGGCGGAATTCGACCAGTTCAGATTGAACCTGTCGTCGAAACGCGCGACGCCCTTCATGGCGAATGATATTCCCGACGGCTTTCCCACTTTCCCGCAATATATCGTCGGCCTTGCGAATGACGCGCCGAACGAGGCCGAGAAAAAACGCTTCATGGGTTACCTGCTCGACCCGCCGCGCGTGCTGCTGGGCGATTATCTGTCGCACCTGGTCGATCTGGCGATGGTGAAGGCAGGCGGCAAGGTCGATGTGACAACCCGCATCGGCGAAGCGCTGGAGCTGGACACAAACGGCCCGCATCCGGTTTTGCAGGTCAAGGAAAACGGCGCGATGACGGCGATCGCATCCGCGCAGGTCGTGCTGGCGACCGGCCAGCGCGAAATCCAGCGCCCCGCGTTTGTGGCCGATATCGTGGGCAGTGCGCGATACCTTGAAGACCCCTATGCCGCGACATCGAAAGATTTTTACGCACAAGTGCTGGATGAACAGGCGCGGCGCGACAAGGCGGGGCTGCCGCCGCCGCAGGTGCTGGTGCTCGGCACCGCGCTCAGCAGCCATGACTGCGTGCTGCGCCTGCTGCATCTGGGATTTAAAGGCAAGATCGACATGATTTCGCGCAACGGGCTGGAACATGCCGGTTACGGCGCGGTGACGCCGGAACAATATCTGGCAGGCTCGCTGATCGGCGAACCGCGGCCGGAGAAAAAAGCGGAGCTTGAAAAAACGCTGCCCCGTTTCCTGCGCGTGGTCAACGCGCAGGCCGCCAAAATTGCGGCGGGCAAGTCGCATGAGGATGTGGAGAACGACGTGGTGACGGCGATGCGCCGTGAATTCGGCGTGCTGATGCGCAAGGGTTACACGGCGGAGGAAGTGCTGGGATATTGGGAACGCTTCAACGCCGATATCGGATCAGCGCTGCCCGACGATGTCTGCGGCAATATATAC
>JADYYV010000212.1 GCA_020853455.1 Alphaproteobacteria bacterium
CAAATGCGCGCCTTGTCGTTGCGGTCGACATCGGTGCACATCGTCAGTTCGGCTTCGTCTTTCTTGGAATTCAGCAATTCCTGCAGGATTTTCGCATCCTCGATCACGGCGGCCTGCCCGGGCGATTTGCTGCGGCGGGCGGTGCCGGAAATGGGGCAGGATTCCACGCGCTTGCCTTCGACCCGCACGAACATTTCGGGGGACGCCCCCACCAGCTGTTCGCCGCCCATCTGGATCAGGAATTCGTACGGGCTCGGGTTGATGCGGCGAATGTTGCGGAACAGCTGCGACGGCTGTCCCTGATAGGGGGATTTGAATTTGCGGCTCAGGACGACCTCGAACACATCGCCCTTGCGGATATGCTCCTGCGCGCGGGCCACCATGCCCGCATATTCATCGTCGGACATATTGCTGGTGATGGCGGGCGTGCCGGCGGCCGCTTTCGGGGCGGTTTTCAGGCCGTTTTCGCGCGGCATCCCTGCTGTGGTCAGGCTACCCAGCGTGAATTCGTATTCGCGGCGGAACACGGTTTCCTTGCGGCGGTCGAGCAGGTGGATGCTGTCGGGCAGGTAAAGGGTGAACAGGCTGTGATCCGCGCCGCGCTTGTGTTTCAGCGGCACGGGGTTGAAGCAGAACAGCAGGTCGTATTTGAAAGCGCCGTAAAACCCGGCAAATCCCTCCGTCGAAGGCGCCAGTTTCATCAGCAGGCGCAGCGGCGAGAGCGGCGAGGGCTGGTGTGACCTTTCTTCCTCGGAAAAGCTGCGCGAAGCGGCGGCGATGGTGCAAACAATCAGCTGCGCATCGCATTTACCGATTTTAAACGCCTCATCCGCGTGATCCCTGAACAGCTGCGCGAACATCGCGAGGATCTTTTCGCCGCGCGCGTTCAGCGCCCGGAATTCGGTGCGGTCGTTATAGCCCGTGATTTCGACGGGCGGCGCGGCAAAGCCGATATCCCAGCGGGAATAGCGCCCCGGGTAATCGGTGTCGGACGCCATATAAACGCCTTTTTCGGCATCCAGCTGGTCGAGCAGGAAATCAATTCCCGCCGCATAGGGCAGGGACGTATCGGTATGTGAAATCTTCATCGGGCAGGCCTTCTATAAGGGCTGACGTATCATAATGGACGGGGAGGTGCGGGGGAAAATTAAAATGAGGGCGTTACCGCCACCAGCGGTTCGCAACGACGATCAGGGATGTGAATTTTCCAGCCATAGGCAGATTTTACCCTTGTTGCTTTGCATAAGTCAAATAGCGCGTTTTCGATGCTCCATCCCGCGCCGTTTTCAGTTTTTGTGCGCAGCTGATTCAAAAAAAATCATTTAGGTAAAACTCCGGAAAAAATAGTTGGAGTGAGTCTTTTTGGACTCGGTGGCCTGTTTCTGAAAACAACGCGGCAAAAAAGCAGCAAAACCGCAATTTTCTTTCCTGATTATGAATTAGCTTTGCCGGGGATTGTCGTAAAACACATGAATTTCTAGTCCTAATAGACTGATTAGGCATGGAATTTGCTACCCTCTTGAGACGGGGCTGATTATCGCCAGGGTCATTAACAAATTACGAACGAGACTAAGGCTATAATTTAAAAGGGAAAACTTGTGCTATTGGGCGCATCTGGGCAATGACCGATAAGGACAAAAAAAGCAAGGGATCCAAAAGATCCCCGCGGAAGACGTTGCAGGCGCTTGAAAAGCGCCTGATGCTCGACGCGACGTTAACGGGACTTTCCGCTTCGATCACGCTCACCGAAACACAAGTCAACGTCCTGCAACCCACCAACCGCGACTTCGATTTCACCACGCCGACGATTTTGTCGGGCACGGGCGAAGACGGCGATGTGACCGTCGGCGGATCGACCAATAATTTCGACGGCGTCAACCTGACGATCTCGACGACCGGCGGCGTCAACGACCAGCTTTACATCAGCCGCACGCGCCAGACAGTCGGCGCGCAGGGCGCGACCGATATCGCCGTTTATAACTTCGCCGTCGCCTATGGCGGCGTGCAGATCGGCAGCCTGTCATCGGCGGGCGGCAACGGCGTGGATGGCAATCCGCTTATTATCACCCTGAACGCAAACGCGACCCGCACCTCCGTCGAAGCGCTGATCGAGCGCATCAGCTTCCGCAACATTTCCGACAACCCCGTCGCCAGCCGCACGATCACCTACACCCTCGACGGCTATTTCAGCCAGTCGACGACGCTGAACATCACCCCCGTCAACGACGCGCCGATTATCGCGGCGAATACCGGCATCCGCGTCGGTAACGGCCAGACGGTCGTCGTGACCCGCGGGAACCTTCTGGCCCTCGATACAGACTCGCCCACGCTCACCTATACCCTGACAACTGCGCCCACCACCGGCATCCTGCGCAACAACGGTGTTGCGCTGACGAATGGCAGCACCTTCACGCAGGCCAATATTGATGCCGGCCTTATCACCTTTACAAACACGGTTGCCGGCGCAAACGAAGTGATGCTGGGGCTAACAGTTTCAGACGGAACGGCATCGATTGCGTTATACAACGAGGTCGTTAATGGAGACATGAGCGCTGCCGGAGGCTGGTCGCTTGGCACCGGCTGGGGCAGCATAAGCGGCGGCGTCGCCAACAAAAATGCGAACGGAACCGGAGATCTGACTCGTACGGATTCATACCTCGTCCAGGGGATGACTTATAAAGTCACATACACCATCAATATCACGACAGCGGGTAATTTCGCGGCGCTCGTTGGCGGGACAACAGGCACTGTTCGGTCTGCCAGCGGCACCTACACGGAGATAATTACCGCGGGCGCTTCAACGACCATCGGCATTGATGCGCAGACAAACGGCTCTCGAGCGACGATAGATAATTTTTCAATTGTCGCTGTGCCGACTGCCAACTTCGCAATCGATGAAGTTGTTAACGGCGACTTTGCGGTTGCAACGGGATGGACTGCGACGAACATGGCGATTACGGGTGGCGTCGCGTCGCAAACCGCCAATACTACCGCTACAGTTTTCCAGACCGATACAAATCTGGTCGCTGGCAGGCTTTATCAGGTCACCTATACGATTACCCGCACCGCCGGTACGCTCAATGCGTCAATCGGGGGAAATTTGGGTGCCAACCGCACCAGTACAGGGACATTTACGGAGTATATCGTCGCGGGAGCGACCACAAGCATCGGCTTCTCAACAACCGGAAGTTTCCGGGGCACTATAGATAATTTTTCAATTCGAGGGGTTCCTGATTTTGCCCTCAGCGATAATACGAATGCTGCGCCCACCCTCAATCCCCAACAAGTTATCCAACAGTTGGATTCCAGCGTCTATTACAACGCGACGAACGGCAATTATTACCGCCTCGTCACCGGCACGGTCGGCATCGGCACGGCGCTGCGCAATTCCGAACTCGCCTACCTGAACGGCGTGGCCGGACACCTTGTCACGATCACCAGCGCATCCGAAAACGCGTTCATCAACGCGATGTCGGCGCAGAGCCTGTGGACGGCAGCATCGGACACGAACACGGAAAGTTACTGGACATGGATGGCGGGCCCCGAAAAGGGCCAGGTGTTCTATGTCGGCCTTTCCGGCCAGGGCGGCGCGGCCGTGAATGGCGCTTTCAACAACTGGAACAACCTGGAGCCGAACGATTACCTGTTTGGCAACGCCGCAAACGGCAGCGGCTTCATGGAATGGACGACCTCCAGCCCGCCCGGCGAAGAATGGCTTGAATGGCAGGACGGCGGCGGCTGGAACGACAATCAGGGCCCCTACGGCTATGTGATCGAGTGGGAAGGCGCAGACGTCATCAACAACCTCGCCTACCGCTACAACTACAACAACCCCGCGACCGATATCGTTTCCGGATCCGTCATGGGCACGGTGCAGGGCGGCGACCAGGAAGACTCTACGCTCGCTTATGCGATCACGGGCGGCACAGGCTCCGCGCTGTTCTCGGTCAACGCATCGACGGGCCGCATCACTGTGCTTGACGCGGCTGCGGCAACCACCATCCGCAACAACCTGTCAACCACGTCGTCCTATACTCTGATCATGACGGTGAATGACGGGGTGAACACCTCGGCGACGCAGACGGTCACGATCAATTTCAACGGCGTGCCGGGTTCAAGCGGCATCACCAATACCGGCGCGACAGCACCCGAGGGTGCGGCCACCACAATTACCTCGGCGATGCTCAGCGTCGTGGACAGCGATCCGCCCGCCTCGATCATTTTCCGCGTGACGGATGCAGTCGATAACGGCTACATCCAGCTGACGACGAATGCCGGCGTCGCCGTGACGTCCTTTACCCTTGCCGATATCCAGGCGAACCGCGTGCAGTATGTGCACAACGGTTCCGAAACATCGGCAGACGCTTTCAGCTTCACGATTTCCGACCCTTCCGCGACTTCGAGCGCCTATACGTTCAATATCACCGTCACGCAGGTGAACGATGCGCCCGTCGTCACCTTCGCGGATAGCTGGACGGTCGCCGAAGTTCTGGCGGCGCATCCCGGGGTCAGCTACAACTCCACCACCGGCAGTTTTTATATCTACGTCAACACGTCGCTTTCTTTCACGGCGGCGCAGGCGGCGGCAAATGCCTATCAGCTGTTCGGCCGCGGCGGTTCTCTTGCCAACATCACATCCGCAACGGAAAACGCATATGTTGACAGCCTTGTGACGGGTACGAACACGGCCTGGCTCGGCGGTTCGGATGCCGGTCAGGAAGCCGTCTGGAAATTCACGGGCGGCACCGAGGCCGGCCAGATTTTTTCATCCGGCCCCTTTACCTATCTTGGTTCCTACATCAACTGGGCGGCAGGCGAGCCCAGCAACAGCGGCGGCAACGAAAACTATCAGGTCATGAACGGCGCCGGCGCATGGGAAGACCGCGCCGTGAACTATGCCGTCAACGGCTATGTCATCGAATGGGCAAGCAGCCTCGTGCTGCCCAGCCGCATCGTCTATACCATAGCGGAGAATGCAGGATCGGGCACTTACGTCGCCGACACCGACGCGATTAACCCGGAACCCAGCCAGACGATCACGTATTCGATCGCCTCCGGCAATACGGGCAACGTATTCTCCATCGATTCGTCGACCGGCGTTATTACCGTCAATAGCGGCCTCGATTACGAAACAACGTCATTATACAACCTTGTCATTCGCGCGACCGACAACGGCACGCCCGCGTTGTATGGCGAACAAAGCATCCGTATCAATATCACCGACGTGAACGAAGCGCCGATCCTGCGAAACACCGGCATGACTGTCAACGAGGGCGCAACGACGCTCGTCTCGACCGGCGCGTCCGGCAGCCTTTACGCGCTTGACGAAAGCGCGCCGTCTTCTCTCGTTTATACCATCACCACCGGGCTGGCTAACGGGTTCCTGGCTAGGGACAGCGCGCCCTCCACGCCCATCGCCAGCTTCACGCAGGCCGAGCTCGACAGCGGCGTCATTCGCTATGTCCATAACGGCACGAACACGACATCCGACAGTTTCGTTTTCAGCATTACGGATGGCACCTTCACCACCAGCAACCAGACATTTGCGATCACCGTCAACCCCGCAAACGATGCGCCGCAGGGCACGGATAATACCATCACCATTTTGGAAGACGCCCCGTATACTTTCTCGGCGGCGAATTTCGGCTTCAGCGACCCGAACGACAGCCCGTCCAACACGTTCGCCGGCGTTCGCATCACCACGCTGCCGACCACCGGGGTGCTGCGCCTCAACGGTGTGGCTGTCACGGCGGGGCAGACCGTTACCGCAACGGATATCGGCAACAACCTGCTGGTTTTCACGCCCGCCGCCAACACTTACGGCGCCGGCAACAGCAGCTTCACCTTCCAGGTGCGGGACAACGGGGGCACTTTGAACGGCGGCGTCGATTACGACCAGTCGCCGAACACTTTCACTTTTAACGTGACATCGGTCAACGACGCCCCTGCCGGCACGGATACTACTGTTACGACGCTGGAAGACACCGCCTATACTTTCACCGCCGCGAATTTCGGCTTCAGCGATCCGAACGACGCGGCAAGCCCCAACGCCTTTGCCAACGTCGTTATGACGACCCTGCCCGCAGTCGGCGCGCTGACGCTGAACGGCGTTGCCGTGACGGTCGGGCAGGTCGTTTCGGTCGCGAATATCAATAGCGGTTTGTTGCGTTTCACGCCTGCCGCGAATGGAAACGGCGCTACCTATGCGTCCTTTACCTTCCAGGTGCGCGACGACGGCGGCACGGCGAATAGCGGCCTCGATACCGACCAGTCGCCCAACACCATGACGATCGCGGTCACGTCCGTGAACGAGGCTCCGTCCGGCACCGATGCGACCTTTACGATTGCCGAGGACGGGCAGTACACCTTTACAGTCGCCAGCTTCGGGCTCACGGATCCGAATGATTCTGCGGCGCCGAACACCCTGTCCAACGTCATCATCTCCACCTTGCCGGCCGCGGGCAGCCTGACCCTCAACGGCGTTGCTGTCACGGCGGGGCAAATCGTCTCTGCGGCCAATATCGCGAGCAACCTGCTGCGTTTCACGCCTGCGGCGAATACGAATGGAGCCGGCTATGCCAGCTTTACCTTCCGTGTACAGGATAGTGGCGGCACAGCCAATGGCGGCGTCGATACAGATCCTACGCCGAATACAATCACTTTCAATGTAACATCCGTGAACGACGGGCCCGCCGGCACGGATACGACGGTTACGACGCTGGAAGATACGCAATACACCTTCACGACGGCGAACTTCGGCTTTACCGACCCCAATGATACACCGGCGAACGCGCTTCTCTC
>JADYYV010000213.1 GCA_020853455.1 Alphaproteobacteria bacterium
AAAGGCGACAGCACCTGCGAAACCTCCTACGCCGACCGCGCGGGGAAATATATGGGCCAAAAGGGCGTGACGCTGCCGAAGATGTAATTTGAGTACTGAATAAATTTTTATAAAGTTTTGTGACGGGGCTAAATGGACATCCGATTAAAAGATGTGCCGGGGTACATTGTAATTTGTGCTGTCGTTATCATCGCGCTTGTGGGCTTTGGCACGCTCAAGCTGACGATGCACCTGTTATTCCCGATATCAGAATTTGAGAGAGTTACCGGCTATCGCAACGTTGAAGAGATGATTTCAGCGAATGAAGACTTCTTGGCGCAGATAGAAGAAAAAATTCGAACGCTAGGCATCACCAGTGATGATCGCGTCAAAGCCCGCGCTGGCGACAGGGAAGCGCAATATCGGATGGGAAATTTTTTTCTGTACGGAGATGCAACGCGTAAACCCAACTATGATTACGCGATGGATTGGTTCAAAAAATCCGCAGCGCAATCATATGCTCCCGCTGAATACCAAATCGGCCGCATGCACGCGAACGGGCAAGGCGTTGACTTTGACAGGAAAGAAGCAACCAAGTGGTACGTCAAATCCGCCGAAGGCGGATATAAATGGGCGCAAATCCATCTGGGCGAAATATACCTGCATTTTCTTTCCGACGAATTCGGCATGCCTAGAGATTACAGGGAAGCCTATTTCTGGTTGTCGCTCGGCACAGCGGGCGATGACCCGCACGATGATTTTGTGCGTGATCGCGATAATGCGGAACACCGCCTGACGCCCGAAGAGATAGAAGCTGTCCGGAAGAGGCTTGAAGAATGGCGCAAACAGCATGCCCGTTCAGATCAGGAATAATTTCAGACAATTTCCGAATTAAGCCATTGATAAACAAACGTAATATTATTTTCATATTAAGACGCCGTTAATATCGGCTATGCTACACTTCTCCTATCTTGTGAAGGTATTTCAATGGCCTCGCCCGAGGGCGCACCACTGGTTGTCGTCTATCACGCCGATTGCATCGATGGCGCGGCTTGCGCGTGGGCGGTGGCCAAGTCGGAAGGCATCGACAAGAAAAAAGACGCGAACGTCACCTACATTCCCTATGCGCATCATGACGTTGAAAAAGCGCAGGAACAAATTCGCGCGGCGCTTGCCGAAAACGCGA
This sequence comes from Alphaproteobacteria bacterium, assembly GCA_020853455.1. GTDB lineage: Bacteria > Pseudomonadota > Alphaproteobacteria > Micavibrionales > UBA2020 > JAPWJZ01. The sequence continues at coordinate 1,166 of JADYYV010000213.1, forward strand.
ATGTCTATTTCGTCGATGTCGCGCCGACGCCGAAATTCCTAGGCGAGTTGATGACACCCGACAAAGACGGCAAGGCCAAGGCCGCCACAATCCGCGTCATGGACCACCACGAAAGCGCGGCGAAGGATTTAAAGGGCTACACGCCGCCAGTCGTCGCGGGCGACCAGCCGAAGCTGGAAGTGCAGATCGAGGAACGCCGCCAGTCCGCCGCGCTGATGGTCTGGCAGAAAATAATGCCGAATGAACCTGTGCCCGCCGTGCTGGGCATGATCGATAAAATGGACGGCGACGCGCGCGGGTTATTGACCCCGCATGATTTCGCCGCCGCCGCGATGATCGACACGCGCGACATTTCCACGCCGTGGAAGGCATTCTCCGCTTTGCGCGAACTGGCTTCCATCACATTCAACGACATGGCAAAGCGCGGGCGCCCGGTGGTGCGCGATCAGGATCGCCGAATCAAACGCGTGCTGGAAAATTCCTATATCGTGCAACTGCCGCTGGTCGAGGGGCAGCCGCCGCAAAAAGTGCTGATGGTAAATGCCGATGTGAAACAATTCGGCCGCCATATTTCCGCCCGGCTGATCGAGGCGGCCAAGGCACAGGGCGCGGATGTTTCTTTCGCATGGTTCCTGCAGAAAAACGGCACGGTGACCGCCAGCATCCGCACCGACGGCACGCCGGACGCGTCGGAAATCGCAAGCCATTTGCGCAAGACGATGGGCGTGACGGGCGGCGGCCATGACGGCGCAGGCGCGATACATTTTCCGTCGCTGTTCGATTTCGCGCGTCATATTCAGGCCGCGCAGGTCGCAGCCGCCGGTATGCACGCCGCGAATGATCCCGTCAATCCGGCTGCGAAGAAATTCACCCCGCCGCCGTCAATTCAATGATCAGTTCATTTTCGCGTTGAAAAAACCGTAGTGGAAGCTCTTTTCTTTCGGAACTTCCTTGACCGCGTCGATCACGCCCTCTGTCTTCAGGGTTTCCAGCAGCCCCATAATCTTGGGCAGGTCGTCCTTGTGCGTGCAGATTTCGTCGTGCCCCGCCCAGAAAAGGCCGGCGGTGCCGACGGGATACATGGTTTGCGTGCCTGCCTTTTCGGCTGCGGCGCGGAAAGCAAGCGCAACGGACAGCGTCGCCTTTGTGTTTGACTGATACTCGGCGCTTTCGCGTTCAAACCGCTCGCCATCTGCCGGGCGCTGCGCGTTCTTGTTGAAGATTTGCAGGAATACGACGTTATCGACTTCGACGCCGTAGGGGTTAAAGGGATTAGTGTAAATGCTCATGACAGTCTCCGTTAACAGTAAGTGTCAGCTACGCAGCGCAGCGGGCCGTTTATTCAACGTGGCCACGCGCGGCTCGGGCGGATTGCCGCCGAGGGATTTCAGTTTTTCAAAGGCCTCGACGATCGATTCCTGACGCTGCACATCGTCGAAATTCTGCACCGTTACGGGCGCGGGGCGTTCGGTGTCGCGGAAGATCACCTGCTGCGTCCAGAAGTTGAAGGTCATCGTCAGCCCCTCGCCTTCGCGCACCTCGAGGCTGTGGTCGTTGACGCGCACAAAGCGGTAATCGTCGCCCAGCGCAGGCGCGCCTTTTTGTTCCGCAGCGGCAGCCGTCGTGCGGTATTTGCCAAGGAAGCTTTTCGATTTTGATTTTCCACCCGCGACCGCGTGGTCATAGGCGCTCATGCCATGCGCATCGGCGGTGTCCGGCTTCGCGCCCGCCTTCAGCAGGATATCGAGAGCCTCGGTGTTGTCGCTGGTCGCTGCCTTCATCAGCGGCGTGCGGCTGTCGCCATCGGCTGCGTTGGCATCGGCACCCGCCTTGATGAGCAGTTCCAGCACGCGGCCAAAGCCCTTTTCCGCCGCCACATGCAGCGCAGGGACGAGGTTGAGCGTCACGCCCTGTTCCTGCGCGGCGGTCAGCAGCGTAATGACCATGCGGATATTGCCGTTGCCGGCGGCGTTCGACAGCGCGGTACGGCCATCCGTACTCGGCACATCCAGCGCAGCGCCCGCCTTGACCAGCATTTCCAGTATTTCCTGATGCCCTGCGCCGGCGGCGTAGGACAGCGGCGTTAAGCCTTTGGATGATGCGATATCGGGCGAAGCCTTGCCGTCCAGCAGCGCGGCGACGGCATCCAGCCGTCCGGAAATAACGGCGTGAAACAGCGCGGATACACCATCGCTGTCGGGCTGGTCGATCAGGATGCCGGACTGTTTGAGCAGCACGCCGATATAGGCGGCGTTGCCTTTTTTGGCAGCCATGACCAGCGGCGGCGGGTTGTTGTAACTGGGCGCGTTTACATTAAGGCCGGTTTCAAACAGGCGCGCCAGCAATCCGGGCGGCACATCGTTTTCAATCGCCTGCCCTGCCAGCGTCTGGTTGTAATTATTGGTATGCGTCTTGTGCCCGCCGAGATCGATCAGGTGCAGTGCCGCATCCCATGATTTTCGGCGCAGCGCATTGAAAAGCGGCGTACTCCCCAGATGGTCGGTCACATGGATATCGCCGCCCGCCGCAATCAGCGCCTTCAAGACCGGCAGACCCGCGCGCGTGTTGTCGAGCGCGGCATGCATGACGGTCTGGGTATTTTCACGGTCGAACTTGTTGGGGTTCGCGCCGGCGTCCAGCAGCATCTGCACGGCTTCTGCGACATTATCGCGGTCATAGATGGAAAACGCCTTGAACAGCGGCACGCCGGAGCGGTAACGCTGGTTGTTCACATCCGCGCCGGACTTGATCGCTTTTTCAAGGCCGGTTGCCGAAAATTCGTCGAGCGCGCGGTACAGCGCGTAATCTTTTTCTTTCTGCGACCAGCCGAGCATGCGTTTGCCGTCTTTCGATGGAACTAAATTTGCCATATGATGGTATTTCACATATCAAAAGTCAAGCCTTTATCCCCGGCATCGGGCGGCGAATTGACATTCACTAACCAACTGATGAATATACAAAATATGAAATTCGCCAACCGCCGCCACCTGATCGTCGTCTATCACGCCAGCTGCATTGACGGCCTCGCTTCGGCATGGGCCTTCGACCAGAAATGGGGGCCGGATCTGGGCGTGCATATTTCCTACATCCCGCTCGGCCATCACGACACGCCGGAGGCGGAGGCGATGATCCGCAAAGAGCTGACGAAAAACGCCGAGCTGTTTTTCGTGGACGTCGCGCCGTCGCGCGTGTTGCTGGACGAATTGATGGGCGGCGATTTGCTGAAGGCCGTCACGATCATCGACCACCATAAATCCGCCGCCGAAGCGCTCGACAATTACCAAGCGCCGAAGAATGCGAACGCCCCCGCCCTGCAATTCCATTTCGACAGCCACGCGCCCGCCGCATCGGGCATGGTCTGGGACAAATTGATGGATGACGCGAAGAAACCCGTCTTTTTAAAGATGATCGAAAAGATGGATCTGGCGCGCGATATCACGGCGGAAGAAGACCTCGCCGCCGCTGCGCTGATCGATTCAAAAGGCCTGCGCAGCGTGGGTGACGCGTTTCAGGCGTTCAGCGAACTGGACAAGCTGGAACTGGATGACATGGTCCGGGCAGGCAAAAGCATCCTCGCCGACCAGCATAACCGCATCGCGAAGCTGAGCGACAACGTCATGTATACGCGGATCGTGATACCCGATGCAGATGATGGCGAAGCGGCGATCTGGATTCCCGCGATCAACGCCGATGTGCAGAATTTCGGCCGCCATATTTCCGATTACCTGCGCGAACAGGGCGACCGCACCGGCATGGGCATGGCATTTGCGTGGTATGTGCAGGGCAACGGCACTGTCACCATGAGCATCCGTTCGGACGGCGACCCCGATGCCGCGCAGATCGCCGAAATCCTCTGCCTCAATCCGGGCGTGAAGGGCGGCGGTCACAAGACAAGCGCCGCTGTGCATTTCGCATCGCTGAAACAATTCACCGAACTGATGCCGCTATATACCGAAGGCCAGATGGGCATGTTGAAGCTGAAAGACCAGCAGAGAGCAACGGGTTAATCCGATTATTGACATAATCATTTCCCCGGTGCTATGTTCCGCTACCTTTTAAATGCGGAGCATTTCCATGAAAGACGATTTCAACCTTGAAATTATCTACGGCAAGCTGGGTCAGGCGATTGCGAACCGCAATTATCATGACGGCATTATAAATCCGCTGAAAGAGCTGATGAAATACTCAGGCAATGCGGATGCCGAAGATGTGGTGGCCGATACCGTTGCCTTCGCCGCCGAAAAACTGGGCGCGCAGCACGGGCTTTACCTGATCCATGAATTGCTGGGCGAGAAGCCCTCGCCCGCCCTCGCCGCTTTCATGCTCGACAAATGGGATGCGCTGCTGGCGGCCGAAGTCACGCGCGAACCTTCCTCGGCATTAAGCTATCTCACCTCCGGCGCGCGCAATATGCCGGACGGGCATCCGCTGTCGCCCCTCGCCCTGTCGCGCTGGGCGCGCCTTGTCGATGCGCTGTCGCCGATGGATGATTTCGAGAACAAGGTGACGTTCAATATCGACAACGTGAAGAACAGCGCGTTCCGCGCCGCCGCGCTCGGGAAGCTGTCGGATTTGAAAGATACGCAGCCCGCGATGGTGCTGGAACAGATGATGGCGATCGTGAACGGCCAGTATTTCAGCTTCAAGAGCCAAGACCCCGCCAGCGCGAAGATCGTCATCACGACGCTCGCCGATATCCTGGAAGCGCACCAGGGCGAATACGACGCGAAAAAGAAATCCGATATCGCATGGAAGGTTTTCAGCAACGGCGAAGGCATGAACGCCGAAGCGGAACAAATTGCCGCCCGCATTTATCTGGAAGCGGCAGCAGAACTCGCCGATAAAAATGCCGGTTTCGATATGTATCACAGCCTGATCGAGCGCCGCCGCAACAAGCATATCGCAGGCGAGAGCCGCGACGCCGCGTTTGAAGTGCTGGCGATGATCGATGCCGGTCGGCTGCCGCGCAACAAAACGCCCAATGATATCGCGCGGCTGGTGCTGGAAGAAATATTCACTCCCGCCATCACGGACGGCACGCAGGATGCCGACCTTGCGGCCCGCGCCTCCGACACGCTGCTGAACCTTGTCCGTACCGAGCTGCGCGGCGACGATGCGCGGTCATCTTACCTTCACTACAACAGCGCCATCGCACTTTTGAAATATTATCCGGCAGACGACCCGCGCGTGACGGAAACCGTCTCCATCTGGCAAAACGCGCTCGAGAAAAACCACAAGGTGAAAGAAAGCGATTACTACACCCGCCAGATGGGCTGGATGGCCGATGTGGCTGCATCGCGCGGCGACACCGTGCTGGCCGAATTCGCAAAAAACGAATGGGTCGAAGGCATCCGCGCCATGTCGAACGCGAAAATGCAGGCAGCCGAAGCCTATAAAATCGTTCACGGCATCGTCGTGAACGCCGCGCATTACGGCAGCGATTCAATTCTTGTGGCCGAAGCGCGCAAGCTGCTGCCCGAAACCGAACAGCGCGCCGGCGTCGTCCACATGCCCCCGACCCTCAGCCACAGCGACTACAAAAAATTCCTGCAGGAAAAGCGCGCGCCGAAGCCTTGAGTAGCTTATTATGGTTATGTAAATATAATTCCACAATAATGCCTTAAGTTCTGTTGAATATCTGCACATGAATATGAGAAAACTGCGGATAGGAATTCACGCAGGTAAACAGGACGATCATGGACAAAATTCGCATCACAGGCGGCCAGCAGCTGAATGGCGACATCGAAATCAGCGGCGCGAAAAACGCGGCGTTGCCCCTGATGGTTGCAGCCATCCTGACCGACCAGCCCCTCGTCCTCAACCGCGTGCCGGAATTGCAGGACGTGTTGTCGCTCAACGAATTGCTGGAGGAGCTGGGCGTATCTGCGAAATATGACGGCGTTGCGAAAAAACTGACACTGCACGGCGCAAAAATCACCTCAACCGAAGCGCCCTATGAATTCGTGCGCAAGATGCGCGCGAGCATCCTCGTCCTCGGGCCCCTCGTCGCGCGCATGGGCGTGGCGAAGGTGTCGCTGCCGGGCGGCTGCGCCATCGGCACGCGACCTGTCGACCTGCACATCGAAGGGCTGAAACGCCTTGGCGCGGAAATCGAATTAAACGAAGGTTATATCCTCGCCAAAGCGCCGAACGGCCTGGTTGGCGCACCCATCCACTTCACGAAAGTTTCCGTGGGCGCGACGGAAAACCTGATGATGGCGGCAGCCCTGGCGAAAGGCACGACCGTGCTGACCAACGCCGCGCGCGAACCCGAAATCGTCGATCTTGGCGAATGCCTGATTAAAATGGGCGCGGAGATCGAAGGCCTCGGCACCGACCGCATCACCATTCACGGCAAGCAATACTTACGCGGCACGGAACACAGCGTCATCGCCGACCGTATCGAGGCCGGCACATTCGCCGTCGCAGCCGCGATGACCGGCGGCAAGGTCACGCTGAAACACTGCGAAATGCAGCATCTGGAATACCTGACGCAGCCGTTCCACAAGGCGGGTGTCGATATTCTTTCCTCCGGCACCGATGTGACGGTGGAGCGCAAGCGCGACCGCCTGCGCGGTTTTGACATCATGACCGAGCCCTATCCCGGCTTCCCGACCGACCTGCAGGCGCAGATGATGTCGATGCTGACGATTGCCGAGGGTGCGGGCATGATCACCGAAACGATTTTTGAAAACCGCTTCATGCATGTGCCGGAACTGGCGCGCATGGGCGCGGATATTACCGTGCATGGCTCCTCCGCCCTTGTGCGCGGCGTTGCGAAGCTGAAAGGCGCGCCCGTGATGGCGACCGACCTTCGCGCCTCCGTCTCCCTCATCCTCGCGGGGCTTGTGGCCGAGGGGCAGACTTCGGTCAGCCGCATCTATCACCTTGATCGCGGCTATGAAGACCTCGTCGGCAAGCTGACCAAGGTCGGCGCGAAGCTGGAGCGTATGCACGACAAGGAAGAAGCGGCGTGAGCCGTATTGTCGAACTAAAGCTCGATAACGAAACCATCGGCACCCGCTCCGCTGAAATAGAGGTCGAGCGCCACCGCGCGATTTCCGATTTGCTGGAACAGAATTCCTTCGCCGTAAAGGATTGCGAAGGGCCGTACAAGCTGCACCTGTCGCTGCAGGGCGAGCGGCTGGTGATGGATGTGAATTGCACCGCCAGCGGCAGGCGCGAGGAAATCCCCCTGCCCCTGAATTACCTGAAACCGCTGATCCGCGATTACACCATGATCTGCGACAGTTTCTATAAAGCCGCCAAGGAAGGCGAGATGCACAGACTCGAGGCAATCGACATGGGCCGCCGCGGAATCCACAACGAAGGGGCCGAAACGCTGGCCGAAACCCTTGAAAACAAAGTAATTGTGGACAAATTGACGGCAAGGCGTTTATTTACCCTTTTATATGTGCTACACATTCGCAGCACCACAAATATCACCTGAGGAATAATGTCAGAAAAAGAAGACCTGATGAGCTTTGAAGGCATCGTTTCGGAACTGCTTCCGAACGCGATGTTCCGTGTAAAGCTCGACAACGGCCACATCATTTTGGGCCACAGCTCCGGCAAAATGCGCAAAAACAAAATCCGCATCCTGGAAGGCGACCGCGTTACCGTCGAAATGACGCCGTACGACCTGACCAAAGGCCGCATCACTTTCCGCCACAAATAATGCTGATCCTCGCCTCCGCTTCGCCGCGCCGGCTCGAGCTGCTCAAGCAGCTTGGCATTGCGCCGGATCGCGTGGCGCCCGCCGATATTGACGAAACGCCGCTGAAGGCCGAACTGCCGGCGCGCTACGCCTTGCGCATCGCATCGGCGAAGGCGAAAAAAATCGCCGGTGAAAATCCGGGCGCGATCATTCTGGCCGCCGATACCGTTGTGGGCGTAGGCCGCCGCATCCTGCCAAAAACCGAAACAGTGGACGAAGCCCGCAAATGCCTGGAGCTGATGTCGGGCCGCCGCCACAACGTGCTGACCGCCGTTTCCATCGTGAACACATCCGGCAAGCAGAAGACGAAACTCGTTGTTTCTGCTGTGAAATTCAAGCGCCTGTCCGAAGCCGAAATAGCGCACTATATCAATACCGGTGAATGGAAAGGCAAGGCTGGCGGCTACGCGATACAGGGCCATGCCGCCGCGCTGATCCCCTTCATCAGCGGGTCTTACACCAACATCGTGGGGCTGCCGCTGTTTGAAACGCAGGCGATGCTGAAGGATGCCGGATATGAGCGGGCTTGAACTGTTCGTCGACGAAATCGAAGGCCGCATGCACGCCGTCGTCGTCAAAAAGACGGTTATCAACGACCTGTATGTAGATTCCCTGAACAAGGCCTGCGGCTGGGGCTCGATCTTCCTTGGCCGCGTCGTCAAGCTCGACAAGAAGCTTGATTGCGCCATCGTCGATCTGGGCAACGGGCTGACGGGATTTCTGCCAGCAAAACACATTTATCTGCCGGGCGGCGACCATTCGGAAAGCCGCAGCGGATTGAGCGACCTTGTCAAGAACGGGCAGATGCTGATCGTGCAGGTGAAGGCCGAAGCAAAGGACGCATCGCACAGCGAAAACCTGAAGATGCCGCGCCTGACGACGCAGATTTATATCATGGGCCACCATCTGGTCTATTGCCCGATGTCGAACCCCGTCACCATGTCGCGCAGCATCGAGCGCGGCGACGTGTTGAGCATGACAGCGGGGCTGGCGGCAAAAGGCGGCTGGATATTGCACGACCATGCCGAAAGCGAAGACATCGGCATTTTGTCCGAAGAAGCGCATAAGCTGCTGGCCGAATGGCAGGTGCTGATGGGCATGCAGGCGGAAAGCGGCAAGGAACCTGCGCTGCTGAAGGGCGGCCCGAACGCCTTCGCCCGCGCCATGCTCGATTTCGGCGCGAACGGGTTCAACCATATCCATGCGGGCGGCCGCGCCGCCTTCGACCAGATCACCAAATGGTGCGAAAAATACGACCCACCCCTTGCGACATCGAAACGCCTGCGCCTGTTCAAGCCTGAAAAGCCGATGCAGAAGCTGTTCGACATCCACGACATTTACGGCGAACTGGGCGAATTGCAGGACAGCCGCGTCGAACTGCCGGGCGGCGGGTCGATCATCATCGACACGACGCATGCCTGCACGATCATCGACGTCAACCAGGGCGGGGCAGACAGCGTGATCGCCGCCAACACCGAAGCCGTCGCTGAATCTGCGCGGCAATGCCGGCTGCGGAACATCAGCGGCGCGATCCTGATAGATTTCATCGGCATGGCGGAGCGCCCTGCCCGCGTCAAAATTTCCGAAGCGGCGGAGGCCGCCTTCAGCCACGATCCCGCGCGAGCGCAAGTGCATGGATTCACGCGGCTTGGCATACTGGAAATCACGCGCAAACGCCGCGCGGCCGGTTATGCCGAGAAGATCAAAGGCTGATTATTCCAGGACTTCCGCCGCGCTTGCCGGCGCCTTGTTCGTGCGCTTGACGACTTTCAGGAACGGCAGGAACACCATCACGCTCAACACCACGAACATCAGCGCATAAAAATCATTGATATAGGATATCGCCGCCGCCTGACGCGTGACTTCGGCGTTCAGGTACGCCATCGCCGCCTGCGAATAGGCGTTGACGGGGATATCCGGCATGATGCCCAGCATGACTTTGGGCAGGTTGAAAATACTGATGCGTTCGCCCAGTTCCATGTGGTTCACTTGTGTATTGCGCGCCAGCAGCGCGATCATGACGGCGATGCCGACGCTGGAGCCGATATTGCGCACAAGGCTGAACACGCCCGCCGCGTCGTTGCGATAATGGCCGGGCAGCGTCGCATAGGCGACGGCGGTCAGCGGCACGAACACAAAGCCCATGCCGAAGCCCTGCAGCAAACCCGTTTCGACCAGCATTGCCTGTGAGATTTCAAGGTTGAACTGGCTCATCTGCCACAGGCTGACCGCCATGCAGGACAGGCCGAAGGCCAGCATGTAGCGCACATCCACCTTGCCCATCAATTTACCCGCCAGCATCATGGACGCCATCGTGCCGATGCCGCGCGGCGCAAGGATGATGCCGGTCGTGACAACGGGATACCCCATCAACCCCTCAAGGAAGGGCGGCAGCAGCGCCATAGTCGCCAGCAGGATAATCCCCATAACAAACATGAAGACAAGGCTGAACGAATAATTACGATCCTTGAACATGGCCGGTTCGATGAACGGCTTTTCGGCCGTCAGGATATGAACCATGAACATATAGAACGCGGTGAGCGCGATCACGCTTTCGATCACGATTTCGGGGGAGGAAAACCAGTCCTTGCTTTCGCCGCGGTCGAGCGCCAGCTGCATGCTGCACAGGAACAGGCTGAGCAGCGCGAATCCGAAATAGTCGAACTTGCGCAGCTTGTCGATCACGGTTTCCTTCATGAAGGCGTAAATCCCGAACGCCGCCAAAATACCAATCGGCAGGTTGATGAAGAACACCCAGCGCCAGTGGAAATTTTCCGTGATCCAGCCGCCCAGCGTGGGGCCAAGGATGGGGCCCAGCATTACGCCGACGCCCCAGATCGCCATCGCCTGCGCGTGTCGGTGCTGCGGGTTGATGTCGAGCAGCACGGCCTGCGACAGCGGCACAAGGCTGGCGCCGAAAATGCCCTGAAACAAACGGAACACCACCATTTCCGGTAGGTTCGTCGCAATACCGCAGAGAACGGAGGTAATGGTGAAGCCGATGACCGCGATCAGGAACAGCTTGCGCCGTCCGATCTTGGCGGCCAGCACGCCGGATGGCGCGGTCATCACGGCAGCCGCGATGATGTACGACGTCAGTACCCATGAAATCTGGTCCTGCGTCGCCGATAATTCGCCCTGCATATGCGGCAGCGCGACGTTGGCGATGGTGGTGTCGAGGGCCTGCATGATGGTCGCCAGCATAACGGACAGCGTGATGAATCCCTTGTGCGGGATATCCACCCATTCTCCGTCCGGTTTTGCCGCCGTATGCGCGCTCATGGATATTTACTCCGCTGCCGCCAGTGACGGTTTTTTCAGATGCGGATAACTGCCCGTATCAATCGTCACTTCCGCGCTCATGCCGGTTTGCAGGGGCGGTTCGTCTTCCTGATGATCGGGTTCGACGCGCACGGTGATGCGCTGCACGACCTTCACCCAGTTGCCGGTCGCGTTTTGCGCGGGCAGCACGGAAAATTCGGCGCCGGTTGCGGGCGCGATGCTGCTGACGACACCCGTCCATTCACGGCCGGGATAGGTGTCGATCGTCACGGTCGCCTTTTGACCGGCGCGGATATTCGTCAGTTCCGTTTCCTTGAAATTCGCCTCGATCCACAGCGCCTTGCTTTCGACCACGCTGACAGCAGGAACGCCGGCGGGCAGGTAATCGCCCACGCGCGGCAGGTCGCCGGTAATGCCGTCGGCGGGCGCGCGCACGATGGTGCGATCAAGGTTCAGCTGCGCGGTTTCCAGCATCGCCTTTGCCGATTTGAACATCGGGTGGTCTTCGGGGTTAATATCGACATTTCCGTCCAGCCGCGCGACGGTTGCGGCATATTCCTGCTGCAATTGCGCGATTTTGGCAACGGCAACGGCGCGGTCATGGCCCGCCTCATCGACGCTTTCCTCCGAAACAGCGCCCTTCATGTGCGGGCCGGTGCGGCGGTTATAGAGCGTATCAGCCAGCGATTTGTCGGCCTGCGAGCTTTTGAGTTCTTCCTGTTTCTGGCGCGCGGTTGCCTTCAGCTCCTCGATGTCCGTACGCACGACGGCAAGGTTTGATTGCGCCTTGTCGAGTTCGATGCGGAAGGATGCGGGGTCGATGGTGAACAGCACATCGCCCTTGGTCACGGCCTGATGGTCTTTTGCGGTCACGGCGACAACCGCGCCGGTCACTTGCGGCGCGACGGCGATCTTGTTCGCCTTAACGTACGAATTGTCCGTGGACATGTAACGCCCTGAAAAGGCATAGGTCACGCCCGACACGGCGGCAACGACGATCAGCCCGACCGTCATCAAAAAGCGCCGTAATGTTTTTTTCTTTTCCGCGGTCATTGTTTTTCTCCTGCGACTTTAGATTTGGTTTCTTCCTGCGCGATCATGTTGGCGCGCATTTTCAAAAGCGTTTTTAAAAATTGTTCCTGCTCCTCCGCGCTGATGCCCGACAGCGCGCCTGCGCGCGTCTCCGCGCCGTGTTTCTTGAGCGTCTTTAATGTGGGTTCGGCCTGTTCGGTCAGGAAAAGCTGCGTGGCGCGGCGGTCGCCCGGATCGTTGCGGCGTTCGACCCATCCAGCCGCCTGCATACGGTCGATCAGGCGCGTGGCGCTGATCGCCTGCGTTTCCAGCGCGTCGGCCAAGTGGCATTGGCGCATGCCGGGGTTGCGCGACAGGTTGAGCAGCGCGCGCCATTGCGCCTGCGTGAGGTCAAGTTCCTGCACGCGGCGGTTGAAATCGGTGCGCATCAAACGCGCGACATCCTGCAGCAGGAAGCCAAGATTTTCGACGGTGGGGTCAGAACACGACATTGTTGATTCTCACAATAATAAGCATGCTTATAATTATAATAGCTTAATATATGCGTGATTTCAACAATTATGGTGCATCGCCGCATAACATGCGGCGCAAGGCATTGAAATTAATGAATGATTAGTAGCCGACAGTAAAGCGCGCGCGGATGTGGCGGGGTTCTTCAACCTCGTCCAGCATCGCAATCGCGTAGTCTTCCTGACTGATATGGCTGTTGCCCGTGGCATCGACCAACAGCTCGTCCTTGCCCGTGCGGAATGTGCCCGTGCGCTCCCCCGGCGCGATCATGGCGGAGGGCGACAGGAACGTCCATTCCAGCGTCGGCTCGGTTTTCAGGTGGTTGAGAAATTCGCGCCCCTTGAGCGCGATGTCTTTCCACGCCGCCGGGAAATCGGGCTGGTCCACCAGCTGGCCATGACCACCCGGCGCATTGAGGCTCCCCGCCCCGCCGACGACTAGCAGGCGCTTCACGCCCGCTTTTTTCAACGCGCCGCAGAGTACAGCGGGATCGACATTCGGGAACGGCAGCGAACTGATGACGGCTTCGTGGCCATGCACCAGCGATGCAAGCGCGGCGCTATCCGCGGCATCTCCCTTTTGGGGGGAGAGCCGCGGATGGCCGGGAAGTTTCGAGGTATCGCGGGCGATGGCCGTCACGTCATGGCCGCGCTCCAGCGCCTCCGCCATGATTTTAGACCCGATATTGCCGGTAGCGCCAATGACCGCGATTTTCATGTTACTTCAAGCCTGCTTCTGCTTCGATTGCGATGGTCACTTCGTCCGACACGTTCGGCACGTATTTGTCGATGCCGAATTCGGAGCGCTTGATGACCGTCTTGCCGGAGAAGCCGACCGACTTGATCTTCGTCATCGGGTTTTCGCCCTGCTTGTTCAGTTTCACATCCAGCACGACCGGCTTGGTCACGCCGTGCAGCGTCAGGTCGCCGGTGACTTTCGCCGTGTTGTCCGCGCCGGTTTCGACTTTCGTGCTTTTGAAGGTCGCTTCGGGGAATTTCGCTGCATCGAGGAAGTCCGGCGATTTCAGGTGTTCGTCAAATTTCGGAATGCCGGTCACAAGGCCGTTCACATCGATGGTGACGTTGACGCTGCTGTTGGCGGGCGCGGCTTCGTCAATCGTGATCGAGCCGTCTTTCAGGCCGAAGCGGCCCGAGGGGCTGGAGAAACCGAAATGGTTCGCGTTCCAGTTGATGTTGGTGTGGTTGGGGTCGAAGTTGTAGGTTTCGGCGGCCTGTGCGGCAACCGGCATCGCGAACATGACGACTGCGGCGGTCGCGAGAAGAATACGCTTCATGGTGAAAAACTCCGTGTAATTTTATGTCAACCGCGAGGCATTCGCGGGCGATTGTCAGTTTATAGGGTGAATGTTTGGTTTGGGTAGGGATGTTTGAAAAAAATAAATGTAACCCCGGCAAAGGCCGGGGTCTAAGCACTCTCGGTACAATTGGCGGTGACACCTCTTAAGCCGCAGCCGCCAATAATACGAGCAGCTGCTTGGACCCCGGCCTTCGCCGGGGTTACGGGACAGGACTATCCCGCCATCTTCGCCGCAGCCGCCTTGGAGTTTTCATAGGCGATGCGGATACCCTGCGGCACGATATCGGGCAGGATGGCGTCGAACACTTTCTGGTCCTTGAACAGCTGAGAGAAACCACCTGTACCGATCACGACAGCGTCTTCGCCCGCGAACAATTCTTTTTTATAGCCCGCGATGATTTCGCGCAGCGCGCCCAGATGTCCGAAATAAAGGCCGCGCTGGATACATTCGCGCGTCGATTGGCCGAGGTAAGTGTTCGGCTCCTCGATATCCACTTCCATCAGTTTCGCGGTGTTAGATTTCAACGCCTCCATCGACAGGCGCATGCCGGGCATGATCACGCCGCCGAGGAAGTCGGCTTTCTTGGTGACAGCAATGAGGGTGGTGGCGGTGCCGAGATCGGCGATGATGCAATTTTTGTTCGGAAACGCATCGACCGCGCCAATAGCGCCCGCGATCAGGTCCGCGCCCACTTCGGTCGGGTTTTTGTATTTGATGTTGATGCCGGTTTTCACGCCCGCCTGCAGCACGAAATATTCAGCCTTGGGGAAATACGTCACGAAGGCATGGCGGATGGTGAAATTGCAGCTGGGCACAACTGAGCAGAGCGCGGCGACCTTGATTTTTTCGTAATTGATGCCGTTCG
>JADYYV010000214.1 GCA_020853455.1 Alphaproteobacteria bacterium
GGTGCGGTAAGAGCGCACCGCGGTCCTGGCAACAGGATTGGCAGGGAAAACCCCACCGGGAGCAAGGCCAAATAGGGAAGGCATGATCATCTTCGGATGATCGGGTTTGTTTTTTAACCTCGCCTTCCGGGTTGGCTGCCAGAGGCGGCAGGAGACTGCCGCCCCAGACGAATGGTTATCGCCACGCAAGTGGTACAGAACCCGGCTTACAGGCCTTCTGGCATATTTTTTTGAGACCAAATGGAGTGTGCATATCTTGAACTACGATCCAGCTGAAGGCGCAGGAAGGCACGCGCGCCGCGACCAAGCCGAAAAACAACGCCCCGCGCCCATAACACCGGAGAGATTTGCATGAGCAGCGAAAGTTTTGACAAGGACAACGCCTATACGCTGGTGCAGAACACCACGTATATTTCGACCAATCACCACAACCGCAGCATCGCGCGCATCTTCAATTTCAAGGCGGCGCAGGTGACGACCATCGCGCGCGAATGGATTTCGGGCAGCGCCGGCAACACCCTCCACAGCCAGCTGGATGTGCACAATTTCAGCGAGATCGATTCAAAGGATGAAATCCGCGAGATGCACAAAAAACTGGTCGAGCTGGGCGGCACGCCGCCCGCGATCGACGATATCCTGCCGCAATCGGCCGCGAAGCCCAAAGTGGCCGCGCTGGGGGCGAAATAATGCCGACATTCCGCCGCCTTGACGAAAGCTCGCTGCTGGTCCGCACCGACTTGGCCGAAGCCAAGGAATGGGGCGGCGCGCGCATCAGCCGCATTTTCAATTTCAAGGCGCGGCAGCTGACGACGATTTACGAACGCGGCGGCACGCAGGAGTTCCAGATTCCCGACGCCCATTATTCGTCCAAGACCGGCTACACCGCCGCCGTCACGTCGTCGATGACGGTGCAGAATTTCCGCGATATCGAAGGCACCGAAGAAATCGCCGAAATGCACGCAAAGCTGGTGAGCCTGAACGGCCGCCCGCCAAAACTGGAAGACGTATTACCCGGACAACTGAACAAGAAACTGAAGGCGTAAAAACATGGAAGAAGAATTCAACAAGGTCGGGGCGGCAACCCTGCGAGTCGATTTCCGCCGTTACGAAGGAAATTTCGACGGTCTGCGCAAATATGACGGCTACACCAAGTTGTTCAATTTCCTGTCGCGCGAAGTGACCACGACCCACCGCGAATGGCTGGGCCAGTCGCGCGGCAGCGACGCGGCGGGCGTTTCTGCCCTGTCGTCGCATACGCAGATGCAAAGCTTTGACGACCTGTCATCGACCGCCGAAGTCGCGGCGATGCACGCAAAACTGGTGGAGCTGGGCGGCACGCCGCCCGGTCTTGACGAAGTTCTGCCCGCGCAGCTGAACAAAAAACCGGCGGGCCTGCGCAGCAATCCGTAATTTTTGCCTGAGCGCCGTTAAGATAAGCGTAAAGTTAGTTTTCATAGGAGCGTAAAATGGAAGATGCGGAAATTTATGAAAAGCTGAACGACTATACCCTCAGCGCCGTCAGCGATTTTGGCCGCCAGTCGGGCGCCGACCCCGAACTGCGCCGCATTTTCAATTTCAAGGCGCGGCAGGTGACGAACATTTTCTCGCAGTGGTACAGCGCGAGCGTTTCCAATTCGATGGTCATCCAGAAATTCAGCGAGCTCGACAGCCTCGACGAAGTCGCCGATATGCACCAGAAACTCCGCGATCTTGGCGGCAACCCGCCCCCGCTGGAACAGGATACGCTGGGCAAACCCGCGCGTTCCGTGCCGCTGCGCCCCTGAGCGAATTGCTGCACCGAAATTCCCCCGAATTTGCACCGTAATTGCACAGTGCTTCCGTTGACGGATTCTGCAATCCCAAGTACATTATAAACGGGGTCGAATAAGGCTTGGTTTTTCAGGGGTGTTTAGCCAGCCGGATTTGACGTAAAGCAATAAATAAATGGCAGCGGCGGCAAGCCGCGCCGATGTTTTTGGGGTTGCACAGGCTTGGCCGATTTTAGCGACATTGTTTCCGCGACGGGAACAAGCGGGCACATTCCGGTGATGCTGCGCGAAGTGCTGCAAACGCTCGCGCCGCGCGACGGCGGCGTCTATGTCGACGGCACCTTCGGCGCGGGCGGCTATACGCGCGAAATCCTGAAAGCCGCAAACTGCAAAGTCTACGCGATCGACCGCGACCCGCACGCCATCACGCGCGCCGACGACATGGCGAAGGAATTCAACGGCCGCCTGATCCCCGTGCAGGGCTGCTTCGGCGACGTTACGTCGCTGCTGGCCGATCACGGCATCGGAAAGATAGACGGCATTGTGCTGGACCTTGGCGTGTCGTCGCTGCAGCTGTCGACACCGGAGCGCGGCTTTTCCTTCATGCATGACGGGCCGCTCGACATGCGCATGAGCCTCGAGGGCACTTCCGCCGCCGATGTAGTGAACCGCGCGCCGGAAAAGGAAATCGCGGATATCCTTTACACCTACGGCGAAGAACGCGCATCGCGCGCGATTGCGAAGAAAATAGTGGCCTCGCGCCCCATCACGACAACCAAGGGTCTGGTGAATGTGGTGCATAGCGTGCTGCCGATGCATGGCGGGCTGAAAACCGACACCGCGACCCGCACATTCCAGGCGCTGCGCATTTTCGTGAACGACGAACTGGGCGAGCTGGAACGCGCGCTGGAATCGGCGGAGCAGATTCTGAACACCGACGGGCGTCTGGTCGTCGTGTCGTTCCATTCGCTGGAAGACTGGCGCGTGAAGCATTTCCTGAAGGAAAAAACCGGCCGCACGTCGAACGTGTCGCGCCACCTGCCTGTCATGGAAGACAGGCGCAAACCCAGTTTCACGGTGGAGGCGAATAACGGATTGTCGCCGCAGCCGGACGAAGTCCTTGCCAATCCCCGCTCACGTTCCGCCCGGCTGCGTTACGGCATCCGCACGGCGGCACCCGTCATGGAGGCACTGCATGCGTAAAACGGCGATGCTCTGGCTTGTACTGGCGGTGATCTGCGGCGGCATGCTGTTCCAGACCAGCCAGCGCGTGACCGACGGCCGCACGCAACTGGCGGGCATCGAAGCGGCTGCGCGCAAAGAAGACGAACACCTGCGCGTGCTGCAGGCGGAATGGAGCTACCTGAACCAGCCCGACCGCCTTGAAAAACTTTCCAACCAGTATCTGCACCTTGAACCGCTGAAGGGCAAGCAGTTCGCGAAAGTCGCCGACCTTGAACAGCGTCCGGCAGATGTAGTGGCGGCGGTCGATCCGGCCGCGCCCGTGACAGAACCCGAAACCGCCGCCGCGCCGGTTGTGACAGCCGAAGAACCCGCTGCCGCGGCTGCGCCCGCCGCAAAGCCCGCGCCGGTTGCGGCAACCGCCCCCCTTCTGAAGCCCGTGCCGCAAAAACCCGCAACCGCCGCCGTCAAGCCGCAGCCCGTCGTGAAGGCAAAGCCGCAGCCGTCGCTGGTCTGGAAAGCGCCTCCGCCCCCGGCAGCCCGCAAGCCGGGTGTCGCCTGGAGCGCGCCGCAGCCGCCGCATAAAAATCCGCCGCCTTCCGCGCCGCCGGCGCAGCAGCAGCAACCGCGCCAGTTCGGCGATCTCATGAAAAGCCTGGGGGTGCAGTAACCATGTCGGGCATTTTTCAACGTGACAAAATGGATATTCCGGGCGAACGCTCGTCGACCCTTGGTCTTGCCAAAACGCGCCTGGTGCTGGTGGCTTCCGTCTTTGTGCTGGGCTATCTTGCAATCTCGCTGCGCCTGACGGATCTCACGCTCTTGCGCGACCGCCCCGCGCCGGAAACCGCCGCGCTGACAGGCGACGCCGTGAAGCCGCTGACGAAACCGCTGCGCGGCACGATCGTCGACCGCAACGGCGAATTGATGGCGACGTCGCTTGCCATGCCGTCGGTCTTTGCCAATAACGGGCTGATCGACGACCCCGCGCAGGTGGCGCACGAACTGGCGAAAATCCTGACCGAGCAAAAAGAAGCCGACCTTTTGAAAAAACTGTCGTCGGGCCGCAAATTCGTGTGGATCCAGCGCAACATCACGCCGCGCCAGCAATACGCGATCAACGCGCTGGGCCATCCCGGCCTTGGCTTTCAGGATGAAGACCGCCGCATTTATCCGGCAGGTTCCCTGACCGCGCATATTACGGGCTATACCGACGTCGACGGCAAGGGTATCGCGGGCATCGAGAAACTGGGCAACGAACAACTGGTCAAGGGCGACAAGCCCGTCGCCCTCACGATCGATCTTCGCGTCCAGCATATCCTGCACCGCGAACTGGCCGCGTCGATGGAAAAATTCCGCGCGAAGGCGGCGGCGGGCGTCGTGATGGACGTCAATACCGGCGAAATCATCGCTATGGTGTCGCTGCCCGATTTCGACCCGCATCACCCGTCATTGGCAAGCGACGACGGAAAATTCAACCGCGTCAGCCTGGGCGTGTTTGAAATGGGCTCGACCTTCAAGCTGTTCTCGACCGCGGCGGCGCTTGATTCCGGCCGCGTCGGTTTCGGCACGACGTTCGACACGACGCAGCCGATCAAGATCGGCCGTTTCACGATCAGCGATTACCACGCGCTGCACCGCGTGCAGTCGGTGCCGGAAATTTTCATGCATTCGTCCAACATCGGCACCGCGCGCATGGCGCAGACGATGGGCCCCGACGGGCTGAAAGATTTCTACAAGCGCATGGGTTTCTTCGCGCCCGTGCCCGTCGATATCCCGGAGCGCGGATCGCCGCTGTACCCGAACCCGTGGCGCGAGGTCAGCACGCTGACCGCGTCATTCGGCCACGGCATCGCCGTATCGCCGCTGCACCTGGTGCGCGAGGCGTCGGCGCTGGTGAACGGCGGCGTGATGGTGACGCCGCAGCTGGTGAAGAAGGACAACAAATCGCTGCTGCCGCAATCGCCGGCGGGCGAGCGGGTGGTGACACCGCAAACTTCGCTGAAGGTGCGCCAGCTGATGGAGCTGACCGTGGCCGAAGGCACGGGCGGCAAGGCGGCGGTCGAAGGATATAACGTGGGCGGCAAGACCGGCACGGCGGAGAAGAACAAGAACGGCCGCTATGACCACAATTCGCTGATGTCGTCGTTTATCGGCGTCTTCCCGATCAACGAGCCGCGCTATGCCGTGCTGGCGATGATGGACGAACCGAAACCCGCGCCCGACACCTATGGCTATGCGACCGGCGGCTGGACCGCGGCGCCCGTCGTGGGCCGCGTGGTGGAACAAATGGGGCCGCTGTACCAAATTCCGCCGTCGCTGGACACGCGCGGCGAAATCATGAACGAGATGGCCCAATACATCAAGGGAGCGAAGAGTGCGTCTTCTGGAACTGATCGGTGACGCGGACGGGGTGACGGTCAGCAACCGCGCCCGCGCCGCAGAACTGGACATCACGGGGCTTACCGCCGACAGCCGCGAAGTGCGCGCAGGTTACCTGTTCGCCGCGTTTCCCGGCAACAAGGTCGATGGCCGCGATTTCATACAGGACGCCATCGCGCGCGGCGCAACCGCCATTCTTGCGCCCGAAGGGCTTTCCGCCGTGGGCATCCCCGCCGTGGTGGTCACAGATACCAACCCGCGCCAGCGTTTCGCGCATATGGCTGCGTCCTATTTCGGGCGGCAGGTGGAAAACGTGGTTGCCGTGACCGGCACCAACGGCAAAAGCTCGACCGTCAATTTCTGCCGCCAGATCTGGCAGTCGATGGACCATGCGGCCGCGTCGCTCGGCACGATCGGGATTATAGCGCCCGGCATCAACCGCGCCGGATCGCTCACCACCCCCGACCCCGTGACGCTGCATTCGGAAATCGCGGAGCTGGAAGCGGCGGGCGTCACGCACTTGGCGATCGAAGCATCCAGCCAGGGCATGGACCAGTACCGGCTTGACGGATTAAAGATTTCCGCCGCCGGTTTCACGAACCTGACGCGCGACCATCTGGATTACCACGGCACGATGGAAAAATATTTCGATTCCAAGGCGCGCCTGTTCAGCGAGATGATGGCGGGCGACGGCATCGCCGTCATCAATGCCGACAGCGATTATGTCGGCAAGGTGCGCGCGGTCTGTGACAAGCGCGGGCTTCGCGTCATCGATTTCGGCCATGCGGCGACGGATATTAAACTGGTGCGCCGCAAGCCGCTGCCGGGCGGGCAGTTCATGGAATTGCAGCTGTTCGGCGAACGGTATGAACTGGAGCTGCCGCTGGTCGGCGATTTTCAGGCCGCGAACGCGCTGTGCGCGCTGGGGCTTGTGATTGCGGAAGACCCCGACGACCGCGGCATGCAGATGCGCGCGGTTTACGCGCTGGAAAAACTGCAAAGCGTGCGCGGGCGGCTGGAATATGCGGCGAAGCACCCGAACGGCGCCGCGATCTATGTCGATTACGCCCATTCGCCGGACGGGCTGGAAACCATGCTGAACGCGCTGCGCCCCCATACGCAGAATAAATTGCATGTGGTGTTCGGCTGCGGCGGCGACCGCGATAAAGGTAAAAGACCCATGATGGGCGAGATCGCCATGCGTCTGGCCGACCGCGTGATCGTGACGGACGACAACCCGCGCACCGAAGACGCGAACGCCGTGCGCGCCGACATCATGAAGGGCTGCCCCGATAAATTGAAAGTGACCGAAATGGCCGGCCGCCGCGACGCGATCCGCGCCGCCGTTGCCAAACTGAGCCCCGGCGATGTGCTGGTGATTGCGGGCAAGGGACATGAACAGGGGCAGATCGTGGGCAAGGAAATTTTGCCGTTCGACGATGTGACCGAAGCGAAGAATGCCGTATTGGAAGTGACGAAATGACAGATAAACCGGTTTTGTGGACATCGGCGGACGCCGAAGCGGCAACGAAGGGCAAGGCAACATCCGCCTTCGAGGCGACGGGCGTTTCCATCGACACCCGCACGCTGAAAAAGGGCGAACTGTTCCTGGCGCTGAAGGGCGACGCGCTGGACGGCCACAATTACGTCGAGGCCGCGTTCAGGGCCGGCGCTTGCGCCGCTGTCGTCGAAGAATCATTCCAGCCGAAAGACGCGTCATGGCCGCTGCTGCGCGTGGCCGACACCACCAAGGCGCTTGAGAATCTCGGCATTGCCGCGCGCGCAAGGTCCAAGGCCGTGATCGTCGGCGTGACGGGATCGGCCGGCAAGACCGGCACGAAAGAAATTTTGTATGTGCTGTTCAGCGCGCTGGGCGAAACCCATGCGAGCAAGAAAAGTTTTAACAACCATTGGGGCGTGCCGCTGTCGCTGGCCAACCTGCCGCTGACCGCGCAATATGCGGTTTTCGAGATGGGCATGAACCATGCGGGCGAAATGACGATATTGTCGTCATGGGTGAAGCCGCAATTCACGCTGATCACGACGATCGAACCCGCGCATATCGAGCATTTCAAGACGGTCGAGGCGATTGCCGACGCAAAGGCCGAGATTTTTACGGGCATGACCGATGACGGCGTGGCCGTGCTGCCCGCCGATAACGCGCATTTCAAGCGCCTGAAGACCGCCGCCGAAAAACAGGGGCTGCGCAAAATTTACGGTTTTGGCGAGGAGGACGAAGACGCGCAGACGCGCCTTGTGGACTGCGCGCTGCACGCCGACAGCAGCCGCGTGACCGCCGATATTCTGGGCGAGCGCGTGACATATAAACTGGGCATCCCCGGCAAGCATATCGTGATGAACAGCCTGGGCGCGATGACGATCATCAAGGCGGCGGGCGGCAATTTGCAAAAGGCCGCCGAAGCGCTGAAAAACGCCGAAGCGACCGAAGGGCGCGGCAACCGTATTTCGCTGAACATCGCGGAGGGCCAGCCGCCGCTGACCATCATCGACGAAAGCTATAACGCCAACCCTGCATCGATGGCGGCGGCGTTCCGCGTGTTTGAAATGGCGTCGCCCGCCGAAGGCGGCCGCCGCATCGCGGTGCTGGGCGATATGCTGGAACTGGGCAAGGACGGCCCGCGCCTGCATGCCGATCTTGCGAATCCGTTGTTGCGCGCAAAAGTGGACTTGCTGTATTGCTGCGGCCCGCAGATGGACGCGCTGTATCAGGCGCTGCCCGAGCCGTGGCGCGGCGGACATGCGAATGACAGCCGCGCGCTGGCGGCGCTGGTCGTCGCCGCCGTGAAGCCGGGCGACGTGCTGCTGGTCAAGGGATCGGCGGGCAGCAAGATGGGATATATCGTGCACGAATTGCAAGTCGCGCGCGACAAGACGAAGGAACAACGCAATGCTGTATAACCTGCTGTATCCGCTGGCGGCGGAATACCAGATTTTCAACCTGTTCAAATACATCACGTTCCGCGCGGGCGGCGCGATGATGACGGCACTGCTGCTGTGCCTGCTGATCGGGCCTTCCTTTATCCGCTGGCTGAAATCGAAAAAGGCGGAACAGCCGATCCGCTCCGACGGACCAGAGACACACCAGAAGAAAAAAGGCACGCCGACCATGGGCGGCCTCATGATTATCTTTTCCGTCACGCTATCGACGCTGCTCTGGGTCGATATCAAGAACCCCTATATGTGGGTGGTGCTGTGGGTATTCATCGGCTTTGGCGTGATCGGATTCTTTGACGATTACGCGAAACTGACGAAAAAAGGCAGCAAGGGCGTGCCGGGCAAGCTGCGTTTGCTGCTGGAGGGGGCGATTGCGCTGGTCGCGGTGCTGGCGGTGATGAACCTGACGACGGGCGATCTGGGCAGCAGCCTTGCTTTTCCGTTCCTGAAAAGCACGCTGCTGAACCTTGGCTGGTTCTTTATTCCCTTTGGCCTGTTCGTGATTGTGGGCGGCGCGAATGCGGTGAACCTGACCGACGGCCTCGACGGCCTTGCGATTGGGCCGATCATGATTACGGCGGCAAGCTTCGGGATTATTTCCTACCTTGTCGGCAACGCGGTATTCGCCGAATACCTGCAAATCCATTACGTGCGCGATTCAGGCGAGTTAGCAGTGTTCTGCGGCGCGCTGCTGGGCGCGGGGCTTGGATTTTTGTGGTACAACGCGCCGCCCGCGATGGTGTTTATGGGCGATACCGGATCTCTTGCGATGGGCGGGGCGCTGGGCGCGATGGCGGTCGTGACGAAACATGAAATCGTGCTGGGCATCATCGGCGGGCTGTTCGTGATTGAAACGCTGTCGGTCATCATCCAGGTCGTGTCGTTCAAGACGCGCGGCAAGCGCGTGTTTAAAATGGCGCCCATCCACCACCATTTCGAAAAGCAGGGCTGGCCGGAAACGCAGGTCGTTATCCGTTTCTGGATCATCTCGATCATCTTTGCGATGATCGGCCTTGCGACGCTGAAGCTGAGGTAACATGATCGACCTTGGCCCCCTCAAAGAAAAACTGAACGGCAAGCCGATCCTGATCGTCGGCCTTGGCAAATCGGGCATGCCGGTATTCGAGGCCTGCCGCGCCGCCGGTATCGACACCATTTTGTGGGACGACACGCCCGCGCAGCGCGACGCGGCGGCCGCCAGGGGCGCGGCGGTGAAAGACCCCGCTGATATCGATTTCAACGCCATCGCGCTTGTCTGCCTGTCGCCCGGTATTCCGCTGACGCATCCGACCCCCCATCCGATCGTCGATAAAGCCAAGGCGGCGGGCGTGGAGGTGACGGGCGATATCGAGCTGTTCCACCGCGCGAAGCCCAAGGCAAAGACTATCGGCATCACCGGCACCAACGGCAAATCGACGACGACCGCGCTGATCGGCCATATTTTAAAAGAAGCCGGTTTGCCAAGCGCGGTCGGCGGCAATATCGGCGAAGCGGTGCTGACGCTGCCCGACCTGCCGGATGACGGCATTTACGTGCTGGAAATGTCGTCTTACCAAACCGACCTTGCCACCACTTTCGCACCCAACATTTCGCTGCTGGTCAATACCAGCCCCGACCACCTTGACCGGCATGGCGACATGGCGGGTTATATCGCCGCGAAGGAACGCATGTTCCGCGGCCCCGGCATCGCCATCATCAGCATGGACGACGACGGCTGCACCGGCGTGTACGAGCGTTTGAAGGCAAAGGCGCAGCGGCGCGTGATCGCGGTATCCGTCGTGCGCCCCCTCACCCACGGCGTGTTTGCATCCAAGGAAGGCGTGCTGTTCGACGGGAAAAACAAGATTCTCGACCTCAATACCTGCAAGGCTTTGCAGGGGCAGCATAACTGGCAAAACGCGGCGATGGCCTATGCCGCCTGCCGTGAATCGGGGGTCGCGCCCGATTTGATCGTGAAGGGCATGCAGAGTTTCCCGGGATTGGCGCACCGCCAGAATATCGTGCGATTTATCGGCCCCGTCGCCTATATCAACGACAGCAAGGCGACCAACGATCAGGCGGCAGCGATGGCGCTGCGCACCTTCAATCCCATCTACTGGATTGCGGGCGGCAAGCCCAAAGAAGGCGGCTATGCGGATTGCAGCAAGTATTTATCAAACGTGCGCCACGCGTTCCTGATCGGGCAGGCCGAAAGTGAAATGGCCGACTGGCTGCAGGGCAGCGGCACGGCGTTCACACGCTGCGGCACGATGGACAAGGCGGTCGCGGCCGCGCACCAGCTTGCGCAGGAAGAAACCAAGGACAAGGCCGTGGTGCTGCTGTCCCCCGCCTGCGCCAGCATGGACCAATTCAGGAATTTCGAGCATCGCGAAGAGGTTTTCACCGAGCTGGTGAAGGCGCTGAAGCCCCTGCCCGTCGAGCCCAAAAAATCCGCAACCGGAGGAAAAGCATGATGCAGTCCCGCACCGCCGACAGCAGTTACCAGCGCACCGATAAATCGATCGTCGGGCGGTGGTGGTGGTCGGTTGATCGCTGGACGCTCGGCGCGCTGCTGCTGCTGGTCACCATCGGCATCGTGCTGGTATCGGCGGCGTCGCCTGCGGTGGCGGAGCGCATCCACCTGCAGCCGTTTTATTTCGTTTACCGTCATATCGCGTTTTTAATTCCGGCGCTGGCCATCATGTTCGGCGTGTCGCTTTTGGGCCGCAAAATGCTGTGGCGCACGGCGCTGGTCGTGCTGGGGGCGTCGATGTTCTTGATGCTGCTGACGCTGTTCGTCGGCGTCGAGATCAAGGGCGCAACGCGCTGGATCCACATGCTTGGCTTTTCGCTGCAGCCGTCGGAATTCGCCAAGCCCGCCTTCGCGGTCGTCTGCGCATGGCTGATGGCGCGCCACCACACGCAGCCGGGATTCCCGGGACAGGCGCTGGGCACGGGCGTTTATGCGATGGTGCTGGGGCTGCTGCTGCTGCAGCCCGATCTTGGCATGTCGCTGGTGTTATCGTCCATCTGGGCGGTGCAGATTTTTCTGGCGGGGCTGCCGATGCTGCTGGTGGTCGGCCTGGCCGCGCTGGGCGCGGTCGGCATTTTCGGGGCGTATATGTTCTTCCCGCATGTGGCGAGCCGCATCGACCGCTTCCTTGATCCGTCCAGCGGCGACAATTATCAGGTGCAGAAATCGCTGGATGCGTTTTCGAATGGCGGGTTGTTCGGCACCGGCCCCGCGCATGGACAGGTGAAACTGAACCTGCCCGACGCCCATGCGGATTTCATCTTTGCGGTCTGCGGCGAAGAAATGGGGCTGATCGCCGCCATCATGCTGGTCTGCATTTTCGGGTTTATCCTGCTGCGATCCGTCATTCGCGTGATGAACAGCGAGGATTTGTTTATCGTCCTCGCCTCGGGCGGACTTCTGACGCAATTCGCGCTGCAAAGCCTGATCCATATGGGATCGTCGCTGCAACTGCTGCCGGCGAAGGGCATGACCCTGCCCTTTATCAGCTATGGCGGTTCTTCGCTTCTGTCGCTGGGACTTGCGATGGGGATGCTTTTGTCGCTGACGCGAAAACGTACGCAGGGATCACCCAGCGGCAATTGGCGCGGCTGGACGCTGGGGGAAAGCCATGCCTAGCGCCAAGACCATCGTTCTGGCGGCAGGCGGTACCGGCGGGCATTTGTTTCCGGCGGAGGCGCTGGCGCTTGAGCTTGTCGGGCGCGGGCATAAGGTCGTGATTTTGACCGACAAGCGCGGCCATGCCTTCAAAAGCCTTGGCACGACCGTCAATATCCATACCGTGAAGGCCGCGACGCTGAAGCCCGGCATCGTATCGAAACTGCTGGCGGTTGCCGATATGGGCATCGGCATCCTGCAATCTTTCCAGCTGCTGAAGAAATACAAGCCCGATGTGATCGTGGGTTTTGGCGGTTATCCGTCTTTCCCCGGCGTTTTCGCGGGGCAGCTTTTGAAAATCCCCACCATACTGCATGAACAGAACGCCGTGCTGGGCAAGGCGAATGTATGGCTGGCCGACCGCGCAGTGCAGATCGCCACATCCCTGCCCGATACCAAGGGCGTGAAGCCCGCGAACCAGAATAAAATCAAAGTCACCGGCAATCCCGTGCGCGCATCGATCGTCGCGGTGCGCGACAGCGCGTATGAAAAACCTGCGGCGGACCTGAAAATTTTCATCACGGGCGGCAGTCAGGCCGCGAAAGTTTTTGCCGATGTCATTCCCGACGCGGTGCAGAAACTGCCCCATGAATTGCAAAAGCGCCTGTTCGTCGTGCATCAGGTGCGCGAGGACGGGGTGGCGGAGACCGAACGCAAATACCGCATGGCGGGCATCCGTTCGGAAATAAAATCCTTTTTCGCCGATATGCCGGAGCGGCTGAAAACCTGCCACCTGTTTATCGGCCGCGCCGGCGCATCGACGGTGGCCGAGATCGCGGCGGTCGGCCGCCCCGCTATTTTCGTGCCCTATCCCGGTCATGTCGACATGCAGCAGAAATTCAACGCGGAAGTGATTTCGAACAAGGGCGGCGCCTGGGTCATGTTGCAGGATAACTTTACGGCGGAAAGTTTGGCCGCCCGGCTGCAGGAGTTTATGCAAAATCCGCAAACCCTTGAAATTGCAGCGGCAGCCGCCAAATCCTGCGGGCAGCCCGATGCCGCCCGCAATCTGGCCGATCTTGTGGAAAATCAAATTAACGGCTAAAA
>JADYYV010000215.1 GCA_020853455.1 Alphaproteobacteria bacterium
AAGTGACGCTGAACAAATTCTTCAAGGCGCGGATTTTCGAGCGCCAGTTCATGCGCAAGGGCAAGCCGCCCGTGCCGGTTCTGGAACTGGGCCCGACCTTTTATAAAATTTCCGACCTCGACCAGCGCCGCGCGCTGAAGCTGCTGGCCGATTTCACCGGCGTTTTCAACGAGGGCTTCCCCGTGGTGGAGCTGCGCGACTGGCACACAGCCGAAATCGTCGGCACCTATACGCCCAAAGGCATGTTCATGAACTGATCCGTATCCCGGATCTTGCGACCGCCCGTTTTTTGCCCTGCTTTATCTGAAAGAGGCTTCTTGCGATGAAAAACTCCTTCCTGCTCTCTGCCGCGCTGCTGGTCGCCGTGACCGTGACGGGCTGCAACATGAAAATGCGCGACAGCTTCGCGCCGTCGGAGCAGATGAGCTACGCGCCCAATGATCCGGGCTACATCAAATACGTGAACGACTTCACCGGCACCGACACGCATGTGTTCAAAACCGGCGACCGCTCCTTTACCATGCGCGGCACCCCGCCCCTGAAGGGCGTGATCGAGCCCTGGTACAACTGGAACGACATCAGCAACGTCGGCAGCCACGCCGTTTCATTCAACGACTGCGGCAAATGCAACCTGGCGATGGGCGCGGAAGCCGATGTGATGACGCGCAACCTGCGCGGCCATACCGTCACGCTGTCGCTGTGCTATTACGACGTGCCCGGCAAGAAAGAACCTGTTTGCTTCGCGGGTGATACCGCGAAACTGGGGGAGGACATCAAGGACTGGAAGAAAATGTCCGTGTCCGTGCCGTTCGACCAGTTCCGCACGATTGCCTATAAAAACGCGCGCATCCATCTGGACGTCGATCGCGGCAACGAGCCCGCGCGCAACGAAAAAATCGGCAAGGCCGGTTTCGAAGCCACGATCTGGGCCGACAACTTCCGATTCATGCTGGCCGAGCAGAACGGCACGGAGAAATACAACGTGAAACTGTCGGGCGCATTGTGGCCGGACGATTACAACGGCTGGCAGGACGCCGGCAAGCCGCGCGACCCGCTGCAGGGCTGGAAGCCTTAAATAACAGGCGGCCGGCGCAGGGACAGGCGCGGCCGGACGTATAAAGCATGATGATCAAACGGACCCTCATTGCGCTGGCGCTGATCGCGCTTGTCACTGTCTCCACGCGCGCCGATGCCGGCGGCATGGGCGTGATCCGCGACGAGGAAATCGAGCAGTCGCTGCGCACCTTCAGCAAACCCGTTTTCGACCAGGCGGGGCTGTCGTCCAGCGCCGTCAAATTCATCCTGATCGACCAGAACGACCTGAACGCCTTCGTGGCCGGCGGGCAGAATATCTTCGTTTTCACGGGGCTTATCCTGCGCACGAAAAACCCGGCGGAGCTGTTCGGCGTGATCGCGCATGAAACGGGCCATATCGCGAACGGCGACCTGATACGCATGCGCAGCGAAATGGAAGACCTCTCGTTCCAGGTGATGGCGGCCACCTTGCTGGGCATCGCGGTGGGGGCCGCCGCCGGATCGGGCGAAGCGGGCATGGCCGTGCTGTCGGCCGCGAATTCGGTCGGGCAGCGCGCGGCGCTGCGCCACAGCCGCATACAGGAAACGGCCGCGGATCAATCAGCCGTCGCCTATCTTAAAGGCGCACGCATGCCGGTATCGGGGCTTGTGTCGTTCATGGAGACGCTGGCCGATCAGGAACTGCTGCCGGAATCGCAGCAGACCGAATATGTGCGCACCCACCCCCTGACCCGCGACCGCATTGCGTCGCTGGAAAACGCCGCCGCGCGTTACAAGGGCGACGCGGTGCCCGCCGGCTGGGCAGAGCTTCACGCGCGCATGGTCGCCAAGCTGAAGGGTTTTTTGCTGCCTGACCAGGCGCTGCAGGACAAAGGAACGTCGGTTGCGTCGCGCTATGGCCGCGCCATCGCGCTTTACCGCAAAGGAAGGCTCGACGACGCGCTGAAGCTTCTGGATCCGCTGATCAAGGAAGAACCGCGCAACCCCTATTTCCTCGAGCTGAAGGGGCAGATGCTGTTCGAGCACGCGCGCATCGACGATGCCATTGCCGCCTATGCGAAGTCGGTCGAGCTGGCGCCCCAATCCGGGCTGATCCGCGCGGCTTATGGCCATGCGTTGCTGGAATCGGCCAAAGATACGCAAAAACACTATGCCGAGGCCGTGAAGCAGTTCGAGCGCGCGCTGCAGTCGGAGCCCAAGGACATCAAGACGCATCACTTTCTGGCTATTGCCTATGGTAAACAGGGGCAGGAAGGCCCGTCCCGCCTGCACCTGGCCGAAGAACAATTATTGCGCGGCAAGACCGATTTCGCGATCCGCGAGGCGAAACTGGCCCAGCAATCTCTGGTTAAGAATTCGGCCAGCTGGATCCGGGCGGGGGATATTCTGGATGCCGCGCGCCGCCAGAAGAAACAGGACAAGAAAGACAAAAAAAGGGATTGATTTTGGGGGCTTAAGGCTCACATTGTTATAGTTGCGTACACCAACAGGGTCAGGGGTTTTGCATGTTCCAGAAATATATGAATAAATTCGTCCTTCCGGCGGTGCTGGCGGCGGGCATTTTCGCGTCCGCGCCCGTCATGGCGGCAGAAAATTTCACCAAGGATGACATCAACAAGATGATCCATGATTACATCATGGAGAACCCGCAGCTGATCCTGGACGCCGTCAACAGCTACCAGAGCAAGGAAATGGCGTCGAAGCAGGAAGAAGCCCTGCAGCGCAACCATGACGAATTGTTCAAGAACGAAAAATCGCCATTCATCGGCAACAAGAACGGCGATATAACGATCGTCGAATTTTTCGATTACAACTGCCATTACTGCAAGGACGTCTTTTTTACGCTGCGCGATCGTGCGAAGGAAGATCCCGGCGTGAAGGTGATCTTCAAGGATTTCCCGATCCTCGGCCCCACTTCCGAAACCTCCGCCAAATGGGCGCTGGCGGCACAGCGCCAGGACAAGTATTTCGAATTCCATGAAAAGATGATGTCGCATAAAGGCGCGCTGAAAAACGAGGACATCGAAGCCGCCGCCAAAGACATCGGCATGGACCTGGGTGCCGCGCGCTCCTACATCGACGGCACGGACGCCATGATGCAGATCGAGCGTAACCGTTCGCTGGCGCAGCAGATGAACTTCAACGGCACGCCGTCATACATCCTTAACGACGAGGCCGTTACGGGCGTGCCCGAAATGGAAAGCCTAAAGCAGCGCATCGCCGAAAAGCGCAGGGAAGCGAAGGAAAAAGACTCCGCCCCGAAGGAAGAAGGCAAAAAAGACGAAGAAAAAAAGCAGGACTGATCTCTATCAGCCTCAAAAAAAAACGGCGCCGTCACTGGCGCCGTTTTTTTATGCCCGGGCGGGAGGTTTATTCCTTGAGCGGCTTCACGTCGCTGCCTTCAAACGCCAGCGCCTTTTCCTGCGCTTCCTGCGATACCATTTCGCCGCCGTTTTTTCCCTGCCAGAGGTTCAGGCGATAGATATTTTTATAGCCCTGCGATTTAAGCACCGGATAGGCCTGCAGCGTCATCGACAGCATGCGCGTGGGAAAGAAGCTGAAATCGCAGACCAGCACCACGGGCGCGTCCTTGTCGGGCGCAAGGGCAGGCAGGTTCTTTTCCGTGAGGTCGGTCAGCGGCGCATTCACCGACCCCGCCAGATGGCGGCGGGCATAGGTTTCCCGGGCGCGCACATCCAGCACCGTCACCGCGCCCTTGTCCTTGAGCGCAAGGAAGCCCGGCAGATCCAGTTCTTCGCTGGTTTCGGGCAGCGCGTCTTTGTACTTTTCCAGCGTCACTATATTCTGCGCGGGGTTTTGCCCGGGCGCGGGACTTTGGTCGAAAGCGCCCGCATGAGTCGCGACTCCCATAAACATGAATGAAATCAGTCCGGTCAGCAGCGGCAGCATATAGAAATGGCGCATGGTTTTCGCTTCCTTCTGAAAAATAAGAGCCCTGCTTTGCCAGCTTCTTAAGAAAATGTAAAGAATTTCGTCACTCCACATATTTCCATAAATTATTGAAATTGCACATTTTGACAGGTGTTACTGAAATTTAATTACAGCAATCCTTAACTTCTTGTTCATAAATGCCCTTGACCATGTTTCTGTAAAATGTTTTACTATTAACATAAGACGTTAACGAGAAATTAAAAAAAACCGGATCAACGGGGCGTCGACACCACGGAGAGACACAGAGAGAGAGAAGAAACGGCAAAGACAACAAAACAATAATAGGGGAGTGACTTCAAATGGCTAAGATCCTGATCGCAGAACACAATTCAACCACCGCAGCCTATCTGGCCGCCACGCTGAAAAAAGCGGGCAATACGGTCGAGAGCGTCGATAACTGCCTCGATGCATGGCGCGTGTCGTCGCGTGACTCTTATGATGTGCTGCTGGTGAACGTCGTGATGCCCGGCATCGACGGCTTCGTCCTCGCCCAGAAGGCGCTGCAGGACAACCCCGGCCTTCAGGTCATTTTCATTACCGGTTTCGCAGGTGTTGCGATGGATACCC
>JADYYV010000216.1 GCA_020853455.1 Alphaproteobacteria bacterium
ATAAATTCAACAACGCCGTTACCGAAGGCCTCGATCTGCGCGATCTTGGCGACCTGATGAGCGCTGCCTCCGACGGCGACATCGCGGGCATCCAGAAATTCATCGACAAGCACGGGCGCGAAAACCTCGATGCCGTGCGCGGCGAACCAATCGGCTATACCGCATTGATGTGGGCGTGCAAGGCGGGCAACGTGGCGGGTGTTTCTTGCATGCGGGATAACGGATCAAGCCTCGAGCGTCCCGACATGAACGGCGACACGCCGATCATCATCGCCGCATGGATGGGCCGCACCGAACTGGCGCTGGAGCTGCTGAAGCGCGGCGCGGATGACAAGCGCCTGAATAATGCCGGATTGAACGCGAGCGCCAAGGCCGAACTGCACGGCCACAAGGAAACGGCCGAAGCGATCAACAAATTCCGCATCGAGCGCGACCGCGCGCATCGCGAGGCGATGGAAAAATCCCGCGAAGTCCTGAAAAAAGGCCTGCCGCAAAAACTCTATGCGCAGCTGGCGAAGTTCAAGCTGGGCGGGCGTAAGCCGCAGCCGTAATCCCGGAAATCAGACGTTGAGTTTGCCGCCGGCCGCAGGTTTTTTTGCAGGTGCGGGCGCTTGTTCATCTGGCGCGGTCGCGGCAGCGGCGCGTTGCGCGGCATTGAAATCATCGTTGGCGCGCTTGCGTGCAAGGCGTTCCGCTTCTTCCTCCGCCGCGTCGCGTTCTTCCTTGCGGCGGCCGACAAAGCCGATGCCGATCCAGCTGAACAGCAAGGCGGCATCCAGCGCGCCGAAGCCAAGGCCTTTCATGATTTCTTCTTTGTCATGCACGGCATCCGCCGCGCGCGCGGCCTCGACCAGCTTTTGCACATCGGCATGGCTGTAGGCGGCTTCGTCATAGCGCATGTTGAGCTGTTTCATGGTTTCGCTGCGCAGCGTCAGCGCATCTGTCATCGGGGCCATGAAATCAATAATGTTCTGCATGCCTTTGTCCTGCGCGGCATAGAACAGGTCGGTGTAAATCTTGTCGGCCAGCTGCTCCGACAGGGCGGGGTTCAGCCACAGGCCGCGGCGGAAATCGGCCAGACGTTTGGTTTGCGTTTCTGTGTCGCGCACGTATTGCGCGCGCGCATCGGCCAGGTCCTGCAGCTGCGATTTCACGGAAGCCGTATTCTGGCCAAGGTTGTCCTGCATTTTTGTCAGCGACGTGGCGGTGAAATCCAGTCTTGCCTGTTCTTTCAGGATAGCGGCGGATTGCGCGCGCAGCGCTTGTTCGGCTGTGCTGGATTTCTGCATATCGACGACCGGCGCGGTGGTTTCATGGCGGCTGTCGGCTTCGTTATAGCTGTAAACGCCGCCGCCGATGGAAAGCGCGAGCGCCATGAAAGCGGTCGCGCCATGCGTGGCGACGCGGTTGAACATGTGGCTGATCTTTTTGGCGGACATAAAACTCTCCTCGGCAAGATGGCCGAGTATAGTAATTTTCCGTATTAAGTCAATTATTTCTTGTCGGATTTTCCGAGTTTTTTAATGATTTCAGCAGCTTCTGCTTCCGCTTCTTCTTTGGACGGGGAAGGGATGCCGTATCCCGCCATCCTGGCCCAAATGATCACCTCGGACGCGCTGGGGTCTTCAAAGCCCGGGATTTTCAGCTGCTGGATTTCATAGGCGGCATCCATCGCGGAAATCCCGCCTTCCGAATACTTTTTCAGCAGCGGGTAAAATTTCGCGTCGGGCGGTGTGACGGGGATTGTCATGGGCTGGGCGCTCGCGTGCTGACCTGGAATTGCATGTGCTTGTCGCTGCGCGTGGGGGCAGCGCCATGTATCTTATCCCATGTTGCGGCCGCGTCATTCACAAATCCGAGCGACTGGCCGACGGTCAGGAAAGCGCGCGTGGAAACCGCGACAACATCTGCATCGGGCGTCATGCGCTCCAGAAGCTTGCGGGTGTCGTTATCCTCATACACCACAATAGTGGAATTTGCGTCCTTCAGCCCGCCGTTTTCAATCCATTCGGCAATCGCATGTTCGCCTGCGTTCTTGATGCGGTAATAGGGGTCGCTTTGTCGCTCGGTCATCGTCACAAGGCCGATATCGGTGTCGATCACATCCAGCTTGCCCGCCGCCTTCATGCTGTCGATCCAGTCGGTGATTTCCTTGCCGCCGGGGCGGTCGGGGCGGCCGGCTTCTATTTTGACGATGTCGAGAACCTTGAACTGGAAATGATCGCTGGCCGCCGTCAGCACATCCAGCGCGCCTGCCAGCGCGAGGGTTATGAGCGGCCCTGCATCGACCACGCAGAAGTCCTGTTTCGACATCTTTTCCCCGGTTTATTTTAACATAATAAATATAATGCGATACGCACGCGCAGGTCAACGGATTATTGCGAGTCGTTTGCAGAAATATCCGTTGCAAACGGGCGCGTTAAAAAACTTTCCAATGAAAACAATAGGATATTTTTTAATTATTGAATGCTGCACCGCAATAAGATACAAAGAATCAGCATCGCCTCCTAGCGCTTTTCCCTGTTTGGAAACCCCTCCTAGCCCGCGATCATCCCATATAAAAAAATGAAAGAAGAGCGGAGATGGCGACCGGCGGCGCATTGGTAATTCTATTGGATGAAATCGCGACCATGGTAAAGGTCGCAGCGGAAAAGACCGACAGCGTCGCCGACAAATCCCCTGCAAAAATTGGCGACGATGACTACGTCCAGAAACGCGACATGTCGATCCTGATCGACGTCGCCAAGGGCTCGCTGAAGAACAAGGCCATACTGGTTCCGGCCGCGCTTGCCGTGCATGTGCTGATGCCGTGGGCGGTGATGCCGCTGCTGGCGGCGGGCGGCGCTTATTTCGCCTATGAAGGCATCGGCAAGATGAAGGCGCTGTGGAAGGGCGAGGAGCATCATCATGCGCCCGCCGATATTCCGGGCGAAGACGCTGCCGCTGCGCGTGCCCGCAAGGTTAAAAGCGCAATCAAGACCGATATGATACTGTCCGGCGAAATCACCGCCGTCACGATGGCGGCGACGCTGGCGCTGCCCTTTGTGACGCAGGCGATGATCATGACGGGCGTTGCGCTGGGCGCGACCATCGGCGTTTACGGCGTCATCACCGGCATCATCAAGATGGAAGACCTCGGCACATGGCTCGCCAGCCGCAAGAGCGACAGCCTGCCGTCGAAAGCCGCGCGCCCCGTCGGCCGCGCGCTGCTGGCGGGCAAGCCGCATGTGCTGAACGGCATTTCCATCGCGGGCGCGCTTGCCATTTTCATGGTGGGCGGCGGGTTGCTGTTTCACGGTATTCCGGCGGCGGGCGAATTCGTTAATAACGCGATTTCAAGCGTGGTATCCGGCACCTATATGCACAGCATTGTGAAGCTGGGCGCGTCGTTCGCGGCGGGTGTCACCACGGGGCTTGTCGCAAAACCAGTCGTGCATGTCGTGAAAAAGCCGGTTAAGGAATCTTATAAATTCCTGCGCCAATGGGTGCCGGAAGTGCTGACGATCCGCGCCAAAACGCCCGCGCAACCCGCGCCCGCCGAAGCGCCGAAGCCTGTCATCGTGCCGGAAGTTATCGCGGATGCCGCGCCGCTGACCGTGCAGGACATCAAGCCTGCCTTTGATGCGGCGGCGCAGCCCGCTGCGCCCAAGGCCGTGCCGCAATGGCCGGTTCACGAACAGAACGTCTGGAACATCAAGCCCGCCGCGAAACGCGATAACCCGCAGCCCTGAAATAACCCGCATAAAAAAAACGGCCCCCGAAACCGGAGGCCGTTTTTTTAATCTGTGGCGAAAGGATTAAGCGACGTTCGAGAGGACTGCTTCCAGTTTCTCGGCGGCTTTCTTTTCGTCGATCTTTTCGATCGCTGCGACTTCGCGGGCAAGACGCTCCAGCGCAGCCTGATAGATCTGGCGTTCGCTGTAGGACTGTTCGCTTTCGTCGGTGTCCTTGCGGAGGTCGCGCAGCACTTCGGCAATCGCAACGGGATCGCCCGAGTTGATCTTTGCTTCGTATTCCTGTGCGCGGCGGCTCCACATCACGCGGCGGGTCTGGCTGCGGCCCTGCAGGGTCGCCAGCGCATCTTTCAGGCGGTCCTTGGAGGAAAGCTTGCGCAGGCCCGACGATTTCACTTTGGAAATCGGCAGTTTCAGGCGCATACGGTCTTTTTCGAAGCAGATAGTGTAAAGGGTGATTTCCATGCCGGCGATGGTCGTCGTTTCGACGCCTTCGACATAACCGACGCCATGAGCGGGATAAACCACGAAGTCACCGGTGGTGAAATCGAGTTTTTCGGGCTTCTTGGCGACCGGAGCGGCCACGGGGGCTGCGGCGGCCGGAGCCGGGGCAGCTTTTTGAACCTGGGGTGCGGGCTTTGCTTTCTGCACGGGAGGGGCGACCTTCATGGTCGTCTTGCCCTTGACCGTCACTTTAACGGCGGTGGCAGTCTTCTTGGTGACTGCGGGGGCGGGTTTTGCCGCGGCGGGCTTCTTGGTGGTGCCGGTGGTCTTTGCCTTGCCTTTGGTGATCTTCGCCATGGTGCCTCTTTTCTATAGTAAGGTCCCGGGATGCACGGAACGTATTTAACAGAATACTTGAGTAGCGGACGCACTTACGTCATTTAAAAAGACTGTACAGGAAATGCCATAAAATGACAAGTCAAATCTTAAAAAAGTCTTAAAAGTCAATAATCTGCCACCACCTTACAATGCAGTAAGGCTGCGAAAAATGCTCAGGATTCTCTCGAAAATTTTCCCGCAAATTATTGATATTGCTGTGGATAACTTTAATCGCCGTCGCCGGGTTCGGGGCTGAACAGGGACATCTTGCCGGGGGTGTCCTTGAAATCCTCCGCCTCGGGCAGGGCGGGCTTTTTCTTGGTCAGGTTGGGCCAGGGGCCAGTTGAAAACTCGCGGTTCAGCTCGAGGAAGGGTTCGCCGCGGGGGTCAATATCCGTAACAATGGCGTCAATCGGGCATTCGGGGATGCAGACACCGCAATCGATACATTCGTCGGGGTTAATGACAAGCATGTTTTCGCCCTCGTAGAAGCAGTCCACGGGGCAGACTTCCACGCAGTCGGTATATTTGCATTTAATGCAGATGTCAGTGACGACATAGGTCATGGCGACGTTCCACCCTTTTTGTCAGGATTTATACGCCTTTCAGGTCGGCCGTTCAAGTCGGCTGTTAGCCTGCCTTGGGGGCTGTCTGCGTCTGGGGCTTGGACAGGTGGTTCGCAAGGCTGGATGCGCCAGCCGCGAGCAGGTGGGCGATACCGCCCTTGAACAGGCCCGCTGCCTTGCCAAACGCCGCCATCGCGACGCCCGTCACAAAGAATGTCGCCGCCGCAGGCGGGGCGATCAGCATAGAGGGGACCGACAGGGCGATCAGCGCCGCGCCAACGGCCATCGGCGGCACCGAGACCACACGTTCAACGAAGCGCGCCGCACGGTTGAACTTGATCGAATTGCTGTCACCGAACAGCGTGTATTGCTGCGAAGGTTTGCCGGCCAGCCAGTTGAAAACGTCTTTCATCGATCGCGCTCCGTCTGCGTTGAAACTAACCGGAGTGTAGCGGGAGAGGCAGGTGAGGGGAATAAGGATTTAAATTCACATAGAAAACCTTATCAAGATTCTGTTAAAAGTTTTTGTGCTATCGATCTCAATTCTTGCTTACCCTCTTCACTACAATAATGAGACGACGTGGCCGCAGGAAAGCGTTCGTGTATCTTTGAAAGAATTATCCTCCAACGCTCTACTTCCGGATCTAATTGCTTATAAGTTATGAAGTCATCCCAATCCCAGTCACCGCAGCTTCCATCGAGGAACGAATTAATTAATCGTCCCAAATCTCGAGTGTTGAAGCTGTTAGACACGATTTTTATCCCGCCGCCGTGATCTTCTCGATCAGTTCCTTGCGCACCTGTTCGGCTTTCGCGACCTCGACCTGGCAGGTGCCCACGGCCTTGTGGCCGCCGCCGCCGTATTCCAGCATCAGCGCGCCGACATCAAGCGGAGAAGTACGGTTGAGGACAGATTTGCCGACCGCGAAAACCGTCGCCCGGCCTTCGTCGCCCGGCAGGATATGCATCGACATATTCGCTTTCGGGAAGAGCGCGTACACGGTGAAGCGGTTTGTGGTGTAAAGCTCTTTCTCGTGGCGGTAAGCGAGGATGACGAGGTTCTTTTCCAGCTGCGCGCATTTCATGATCTGGTGTCGCGCAAGCTTGCTGTGTTCGGCATACATGCGCACGCGCTCCGCCTCGTCCTGCAGGCGCAGGATGTCGTTGATGTCGCTGTTCTTGCGCAAAATCTCGATCAGGTCGTACATCAATTGGAAGTTATTGATGCGGAATTCCTTGTAGCGGCCAAGGCCCGTGCGGTTATCCATGATAAAGCCCAGCAGCACCCAGCCCTTGGGGTCGAGGATATCGATCTGGGATACATCGGCCGAGTCAATCTTGTCGGTTGCGTCCAGCATGTCCTGTGACACGTTCGGGAATTTTTCGCGGCCGCCGTAATGGCGAAAGATCACTTGCGCGGCAGAAGGAGCGGCGGTGTCGAGAATGAGGTTCGCGGGTTTTTCCTTGTTGCGCTCGCCTTCGCTCGCGTGATGGTCGAAGCATAAATGCGCGGCGGCGTTATAGGGCAGGTTGGCGATGATGTCTTTATCCGTCACGGGGATCAGCCCGTGCTGCATGTCTTTCGGATGCGCGAATTTGATGTCGTCGACCATGCCGAGTTCCTTCAGCAGGACGGCGCAGGCAATTCCATCAAGGTCGGCGCGGGTGATAAGACGGTATTTATCGGACATAGTTTACCCCTGTCTCATAACCATAGCGTTGAAAAGTAAAAAGAAAATTAACTGGCGTGTATTCCATACATTCGCGCCACCCCGGACTTGATCCGGGGTCCAAAAGGCAGTCCTGCCGTCATATGATTTATAAGGTCAGGCCATAAGACGCGCGGACGCGCTTTTGGATGCCGCATCAAGTGCGGCATGGCAGGGGGTTTTCTATCCCGCCAGCGCGTCACGCATCCGGTACCAGCTCATGCCGGCCACGAAAACGGGGCGTTTCAACAGGTTCCCGCCGGGGAAATCCTGATGTTTGATGCGGGCAAAGACGTCAAATCGCTCCGCCTGTCCGGCCACAGCCTCCGCCACCACTTTGCCAAGGATATTGGTCGCAACCACGCCCTGACCGCCGAAGCCATGTGCATAATACACGTTTTTCGACAGCCGCCCGAGGCCGGGCAGGCGGTTGATGGTGAATTCCAGCGGGCCATACCAGCAATGGTCGATTTTGGTATTCGCCAGTTGCGGGAAGATTTTCAGCATGCGGTCGCGCAGGCGTTTGTCTTCGCCCGGCATATCCATGTCGCTGTAATTGCAGTTGCCGCCGAACAGCAAGCGGTTGTCTTCCGACAGGCGGTAGTAATCCATGATGAAGCGCGCATCGGATACCGCCACTTTGCGGCTCATGATGCTTTGCGCCAAATCTTGCGACAACGGTTCAGTCGCAATCACATGCGCGGCCGCGGTGATGGAACGGCGGGTCAGCGCCTCCGTGCCTTTCGCCTTGATCGCGCCGCCAAGGATGACGTATTTCGCGGTGACTTCTCCCTTTGCCGTGCGCACCTTGGGCGTGTCGCCGTGGATAATCTCGATCGCGCGGCTGTCCTCATATATGCGGCAGCCTTTGGCGACGGCGGCGCGGGCGAGGCCTTGGGCGTAATTATAGGGGTGGAAATGCCCGCCCACCTCGTCCAGCTGGCCGCCTATATATTGTGGCACATGGACGATGCTTTGTGTTTCTGACGCGTCGAGGATGCGCATTTCGGGATAGCCCAGTTCCGCCCAGCCGGCGCTGTCGTCTTTCAGGTCGTTTAACTGGCTGGGTTTATAGGCGGTGACCAGCACGCCGGGTTTGAACGCGCAGTCTATATTAAAGTCGGCGATGCGTTGCTTGATAAGCCCGATGCCTTCGACCGTCACATCGCTCATCAGCTTTGCATCGGCTTTGCCGTATTTGTCGATCAGGTATTTGGGTGATTTCGGGAATCCGCGCTGCATCTGGCCGCCGTTTTTGCCCGAGGCGGAATAGGCGATTTTATCACTTTCCAGAATAATCACGGAAAATCCGCGCAAACTGAGCTCAAAAGCAGCTGAAAGTCCCGAAAAACCGCCCCCGATTACACAAATGTCGCAGTTGACGGGCTCTTGCAGAGAACCTAGAGTCTCGGCATGCGCATTTGCCGATATTTGGTACCAGACAGAGCGAAAACGGGCGGAATTATCGGCGATGTTGCTCAAAATTATGTAACCTACAGGAGCCTTTCATGGACAAGCTAGAAGAATTCATCCGGGAACACAAGATTACCGAGGTGGAATGCCTTGTCCCCGACATG
>JADYYV010000217.1 GCA_020853455.1 Alphaproteobacteria bacterium
GCGCGCTGCTCTCGCTCAGCGCCATCCATATCTTCGTGCTTCGGCTTTACGTGTGAAGCGCGCCGCTCAGGCTGATCTGCGTGCTGGTCGCCAGCAGCGTGACCTTCAGGAATTCGGGCGCCTTGTGCTGCTTCATGCCCTTCACCAGCCCGCGCGCGCGGTCGCGGTCGACAAGGTTTTCCTCGGCCGATTGCAGTGTCGCGAAGGGGAAGAAGGGGGAATCATTGGCGACGAAGCCTTTCGCTTCGATCGCCTGATGGTAATCATCCCACGACTGTTTGATTTCCTTGACCAGCTGCGTCACTTCGGTGACGCGGAAAGGCGGGCTGGCATATTCGACGGCGGAAGCCATTTCCAGCTGCGCCTGATGGCCGAGTTTCTTGAGATAGGCGAGCAGTTCT
This sequence comes from Alphaproteobacteria bacterium, assembly GCA_020853455.1. Lineage (GTDB taxonomy): Bacteria > Pseudomonadota > Alphaproteobacteria > Micavibrionales > UBA2020 > JAPWJZ01. The sequence goes on from JADYYV010000217.1 coordinate 402, forward strand.
GCCGTGTCCTGCGTCGTCGTGCCGACGGGCTGGTTATCCGCGCCTTTTTTATAAACGCCGATTTCGGTTTCGAAACCGATATATTGCTTGTCGAGCGCAAGGCCGTTGCCCTTGTAGAACGGGATCACGTCTTCGACGGAATTAATCAGGGTGAAGTCATCTCTGCGAACGTCGGTCATTTTATCCTGCCTGTAGCGCGAATTGCGCTGATGTCATGGCGCCTTTATGCGGCGCGCGGTTGCGAATGGTGAAAATCCGGAAGCTGAACCGGAATCACATTCGGCAGGGGCAGGGATGACAGGTCGTTTGGAGGGGGATGTTCGTGGCCACGGGGTTAATCCTTTTTCTGCGGTAAACCGCAGTTACCCTGCGGCGCTTTAGCTGTTGGTCACGCGGCAGCAAGCTGACATCAAATCCCGCGGTTCTTCTCGAACAGGTGTTATATAATCATAATCCGGCTTTATCTGTCAACAAAGTTTGCGGCAGTGCCGCATGGCCGCGCATTTTCAGGTTATTTTTCAGCGGCTTGATTTTAAATATTTACCGCAGCATGCGCGCAGGGCAAGGTAGCAAAATGGACGAAAAAGACGAAATCGAAGCACCGCCGCCCAGCCTGAATCGAATCCGCGAGCTGGAAATCGCGAACAAGCGCGTGAACATGAAGCGCGCCGCCTATCACCATACCGTCAAGCATACGATCATCGAATGGACTCTGGTGCGGTCGCTGGCGTGGTCGGAGCGCATTATTGTCGTGGTCGCAGCGATCCTGTTCCTGATGAACAAGGAATACGCATTCCTCACCGCTTCCGGCATCGGCTTTATGCTGTTCAGCCTGGTTTTCCTGGGGCCCGTCTATGGCATCCTGATGTTCCTGACGGCGCTGCTGACCTATCGCTTGCTGAAGCGGATGAACAGGTACCCGAAGAACTCAAAAGAATTCCGCCGTGTGATCTATCCCGTCTATGTCGGCTGGATTCCGCTGATTTACTTCCTCAGCTATCACGCCATGAACTTCTATTACGAAGTCGTCAAAAGCGTCCCCGCATGGGAAAGCCTGAAGGAATTGCTGGCAAAGTGGAATTTGTGGAAGTAGCGTCCGCGCGAAAGCGTGGGGCAGGCCTGTCCGGGAATTTGCGGATGAAGGTGGAAGACTAGAACGACCCGGATGAAAACTTGGTACGGTTGCTGCCTCTCGGCCCTGGCCGGGTTCGCAAGACACTCGCCCGCCCTAGCCTTCCGGGGAGCAATATGGCGCGATTCAGGTGTTCTGGCAAGTTTCATCTATGCCAACCCCTTGATGCCCGCGATAAGGCGAATCATTCCAGAAAATGGCAAATCGGGGGCGGGGGGCGGGATTTTCAGAAATGGTCTAATATTATCAAAATTACCACCACAGCGACATAATATTGCTTCACATAAAGGAAGTGAGGGGGCTTTACCGCCGAAATATCAAAAATTCCGGTCGGATACACACAATGCTTGACCTTGCGAAGAACCATGATATATTGCGCACGCTCTAAGGATGGGCTGGTGGTAGACAGTTTGGTCTAGACGCAGTCCGGTTTTTTTAACCGTCTTCCGCGGGAAAAGTGGAAGTTCGACTGATCTCTTGATCAGTATCCTGCCGCGCATTTGAAAAAATGTGCAGTAGGTGTTGCCCTCATCCTCCAGACACGATTTTGTTGTTAAACCGAGGAAGGGCTATAAATGCCAACAGTTAACCAACTTGTCCGCAAGGGACGCGTTCCGCAGTTCAAAAAGAAAAAGAACGCGGATCTTCAAGGCAACCCGCAAAAACGCGGCGTCTGCACGCGCGTTTACACCACGACCCCCAAAAAACCGAACTCCGCGCTGCGCAAAGTCGCGAAAGTCCGCATGACCAACGGTCGTGAAGCCATCTGCTACATTCCCGGCGTCGGCCACAACCTTCAGGAACACTCTGTCGTGCTCGTGCGCGGCGGCCGTGTGAAGGACCTGCCCGGCGTTCGCTACAAAATCATCCGCGGCACCCTCGACACCCAGGGCGTCGATAAACGCAAAAAATCGCGCTCCCGCTACGGCGCGAAGAAACCGAAATAAGGGGTTTTAAATATGTCACGTCGCCATTCCGCCAAAAAACGCGAAGTTTTGCCAGATCCGAAGTTCAACAACCTGGTTCTCGCCAAGTTCATGAACGTCATCATGATCTCGGGCAAGAAATCGGTCGCTGAAAACATCGTTTACGGCGCGTTCGAAATCATCGCGTCCAAGACGAAGATGGATCCGATCGTGTTCTTCCTCGAAGCGCTGGATAAAGTGAAGCCCGCGATCGAAGTGAAGTCCCGCCGCGTCGGCGGTGCCACCTATCAGGTTCCGATGGAAGTCCGTCCGACCCGCTCGATCGCTGTCGCGATGCGCTGGATCAAGGACGCTGCGCTGAAACGCAACGACAAGACCATGGAATCGAAGCTGGCTTCCGAAATCATGGACGCACACAACGACCGTGGCGCTGCCGTGAAAAAACGCGAAGACACCCACAAAATGGCAGAAGCGAACAAGGCTTTCGCTCACTTCCGCTGGTAATTACAAGACAAGAAAAAGATCAAGGGGATCTGAAGTATCATGGCTGAGACGAAAAAATACCCTCTGGAGCGCTATCGCAACATCGGCATCATGGCCCACATCGACGCGGGCAAGACGACGACGACCGAACGCATCCTGTACTACACCGGCAAATCGCACAAAATCGGCGAAGTGCACGAGGGTACGGCGACCATGGACTGGATGGAACAGGAACAGGAGCGCGGTATCACCATTACCTCCGCTGCGACCACCTGCTTCTGGAAGGACCATCGCATCAACATCATCGACACCCCCGGCCACGTGGACTTCACGATCGAAGTCGAACGCTCGCTCCGCGTCCTCGACGGCGCTGTGACCGTGTTTGACTCCGTTGCCGGCGTCGAGCCCCAGTCCGAAACCGTCTGGCGCCAGGCCGACAAATACGGCGTTCCCCGTATCTGCTTCGTCAACAAGATGGACCGCACCGGCGCGAACTTCTATCGCACCGTCGATATGATCATCGACCGTCTCGGCGCTGTGCCGCTGGTCACCCAGCTGCCCATCGGCACCGAAGCTGAACATATCGGCCTCGTCGATCTGCTGAAAATGAAAGCCCTCGTCTGGAAAGACGAAGCTCTGGGCGCTGAATTCTCCGAA
>JADYYV010000218.1 GCA_020853455.1 Alphaproteobacteria bacterium
CCGGTGACCTTTGCCGAACTGAAAGATGCCGGTCTCAACACCCGCTCCAATTACGATCTTGCCGAAACCTTCGTGTATTCCGACCTGAAGGTCTGCAATATCCGCGACGAAGAAGGCCGCCCGACGGGCAAGCGCGTGGAAGTGCGCGGCCTCGATGCCGGCGAAACCGGCGCGCTGGGCGGCGTGCCGTTCATCCATGCCCTGCTGCGCGACCCGGATGCGAATGCGCAAGTAAAAGGCCTGCTGTCAGAATACGGCCTGACGCCCGATCACGAAGGCTGGCAGCAGCGCATTGTCGATGCCCGCCACAACGCGGCTTACCACAACGGCAAATACCTCGATGTCGATTTCGGCGTTCGCGCCGACGGCAAGCCCGGCAACTTGGCCGAATTCAGCCGCGAGCTGGCGACCGTGCTGGAGCTGTATGTGCAGCGCAACCCCGAACTGAAAGCCGCGACGCAGCCCGTCATCGATATCGCCAAATCCGGCGTGACGCAGGCGGAGCTGAAGAACCGCGCGACCAAGGATTACGAACACGCCAACCGCCAGCTGCTGGCGGTTGCCAACGATAACCCGCAGCATGCACACGCTGCCGGGTTTACTCAAGCCGCAAGGGTAAAGGGCCCCTAACCCGTTACGCCTTGCGGCTCTTTCTCCCTGCTTACACACCAGGGAAGATGAAAGACTACTCACTTACACACACCAAAAATGAAAGGGCGGAGTTATCCTTCTCCGCCCTTTTATTTTGCGCGGCCATTTACATCGCGCTTATTCAAAAGATTCGTAACCGCAGCTGCGTAACAACGCCGTTGAAGGCGTTGCAAAGCCCCGAGTTTTCCGCAATTAACCGGGTGTTAACCACGCTCGGCCATACTCACCGTACTGCAAAAAACGCTTTAAAAAACTTATCCCCCAACAAACGGAGTTCATCCATGACTTCTTTCAAAATCCATACCGCAGAAACCGCTCCCGAACAGTCGCGCCCGTTCCTGAAGGAACTGGTCGCGCGCCTTGGCTTCCTGCCGAACGTCTATGGCGCGATCGCTGAATCGCCGATGGCGCTGCGTGCTTGGCTGGGGCTGAAAACCACCGTCGAAACCGGCCTGTTCACGCCAGTCGAACGCCGCGTCGTGCTGATGAGCACCAGCTATCTCAACAACTGCGGCTATTGCGTCGCTGCGGGTTCCGTCACCGGCGAAAAAGAAGGCGTTGCGAAAGACATCATCGAAGCACTGCGCGCCGACAAGCCGCTGAAGGATGCCAAGCTGGAGCAGCTGCACCTGTTCACAAAATCCGTGCTGAAACGCATGGGCCGTCCGGAACAGTCGGATATCGACGCGATGATCAAGGCCGGATACACCCACGCCCATATCCTTGAAGTCGTTTCCATCGTATCGCTCGGCATGATGGGCAACTACATCAACCACATCGTCAAAGCCCCGCTCGACAAGCAATTCGAAGGCCAGCGTTTTGACGAGCGCAACATCGAAATCCGCAAGGATGTTGCTGCGTAAGAACACCCGATTGACGACAGAAACCGGCAGACGCGTAAAAAACGTCTGCCGGTTTCGCCATTTATGGAACATTCCAGCGATTTCATGCTTTTACGCTGTGCCGCCTGCTGTATATAATGACTCGAGGCAATCAGAGGCTATTTTTCCAGAAAGATTTTCATCGTAATGGCAGAGGGCGCGCCAACCCCGAAGAAAAAACCGGTGACGGTTATGCAGGACAGGCTGAAAGGATATCAGTCGCGCCTGATCGATATCTCGCCCGACAATCCGCACCTGTCCCTCACCCGCGCCTATGTTTGCGCTTTCGCGATCATCGCCGCGCTGACCATTGCGGGCCATTTGGTCGTTTCCTATACCACGTCGAAACAAAAAGAAGACGCCGAAATCACCTTTGGCATGACGACCATGCGCTCGCTGATCGATATCGGCGTGTCGAATGCGTCATCATACAAGGCGTCGGGCAAGCCGTTTGACGGACGTATGCTGGCCGATACCCTGAAACGGCTGAAAGACCAGCGTGCGCTGCTGAAATCCTATAACGACAGCGACGTGAACGCGATGTTCGCCGACAAACCTTACCTGCTGGACACGCGCATGGATGAGTTCGTGCGCTCGGCGGAGGACTTCGCCAGCTATCGCAGCACCGACAAATTCGAGGAATTCGGCGACGAGTTCAGCAACCTGACGCGCACGGTTTCCAAGACGTTCTCGATCAACCTCGACCAGGCGATCGAGCAGTACCACGAAAACGTGACCGCGCAGATTGCATGGTCGCACCGTTTGCAGTATTTCACGGCGCTGATCGTGCTGTCCGTTCTGATGCTGGAGGCGATTTACATTTTCCGCCCGCTGGTGCTGCGCCTGTCGGCCTACAGCAAGGAACTGATCCGCCTGGCGCTCGAAGACGAATTGACGGGCCTGAAAAACCGCCGCGCCGTGATGCAGATGGCGAATGCCGAAATTTCGCGTTTCAGCCGCACGGGCAAGCCCTTTGCCGTCGTGCTGTGCGACCTCGATAAATTCAAGTCGGTCAACGACACCTATGGCCACAAGGTGGGCGATCTTGTGCTGAAGCATTACGCCAAGCTGATGACCAATTCGCTGCGCGGCTATGACGTGATCGGCCGTTTCGGCGGCGAGGAATTCGTGATCATGCTGCCGCAGACGGAGCCCGAAAAGGCGCTGGCCATCATCAACCGTTTCCGCGAAACCGTCGCGAACACCCCCTGCCCCTATGTCGACAAGCAGGACAAGCAGCAGTTGCTGAAGTTCACCTCCAGCTTCGGCATCGCCGCCGTTACGGCGCACAAGCCGGTCTCGCTGGATACGCTGTTGATCCGCGCCGACGAATGCCTCTACGAAGCCAAGGAAAAAGGCCGCAACTGCGCGATCATGGTCGTGCTGGCCGATGTGCCGGCAGCGGCCCCCATCACCCCGCCGCCGGGCGAAGTGCCGGTCTGATCCCTATTCCTTCTTATCCGCGCCGCCGCCGTCATCCGTGCCGGCGGCTTTTTCATGCATCGCGGCCAGCGCGGACGACAGCGTATTCATGCGGTCGATGGCGGCCAGAAGTTTTTCGCCGGGAACGCCCTCCAGTCCGTTCAGCTTGGCGATCTGCTGTTGCAGGGCGTCCAGTTTGGCATCGATATCGCGCAGGATGACGGCTGCGTCCGGCTTTGCCGCCAGCGGCGTTTTCGCGGCGGGTTTCGGCGCGAACAATTCTTCGATGGTCGCGGGCGCCACATTCGATTTACGGCGTTCCAGATTGCCAAGCGCCTTGCCCTCCTGCGGGGCTGTCAGTTTCAGTGTATCCGCCACGGCGGCGGCGGGCAGCGCAAGCAGCAGGCAGGCGAGCAGCATAAAACGCATCGGTAATCTCCTTCTTATCTCCTGAAAAAGAAAACCCCCGCCGGAATGAACCGCGCGGGGGAAATCTTTATAGCCGTTGGTATCTGCGGTTACGCAGCCCCTGCCCGGCCGCCGCGCTTGGAGCGTTCGCGGGGTTCGGTTTTGGGGGTGTCGATCACGGCAACATTGTCGCCTTCCAGCAGCGCCGGGCTCGATGCTGCGTTTGCAGCAAGGGCAGCCTGGTCGCGCTCGAGAGCGATGCGCTTCAGCTTGTGGACGAACGCACCGGTACCCGCCGGGATCAGGCGGCCGACGATGACGTTTTCCTTCAGGCCGATCAGCTTATCGACCTTGCCCTGGATGGCGGCTTCGGTCAGTACGCGGGTCGTTTCCTGGAAGGAAGCGGCCGAGATGAAGGAGCGCGTCTGCAAGCTTGCTTTCGTAATACCTTGCAGCATCGGGATGCCCTTCGCCGGACGCTTGTCTTTCGCAAGCGCGGTGTTGACTTCCGCCAGCTCTTCGCGATCGACCTGTTCGCCGTTGATCAGGGTCGTTTCGCCGGCATCCGTGACTTCAACTTTCTGCAGCATCTGGCGAATGATCACTTCGATGTGCTTGTCGTTGATTTTCACGCCCTGCAGACGATAGACGTCCTGGACTTCGTTGATCAGGTAGTCGGCCAGAGCCTCGACGCCCATAACGGACAGGATGTCGTGGGGAACCATCGAGCCTTCGAGCAGTGCGTCGCCGCGGCGAACGTAATCGCCCTCGTTGACCGCCACGTGCTTGCCTTTCGGAATGAGGTATTCCTTGGGCTCCGACTTGCCATCGGTCGGCTTGACGATAATGCGGCGCTTGGACTTGTAGTCCTTGCCGAATTCCACCTGGCCGTCGATGTCCGAAATGATCGCGAAGTCCTTCGGACGGCGCGCCTCGAACAATTCCGCCACGCGCGGCAGACCGCCCGTGATGTCGCGGGTTTTCGAGGATTCTTTCGGGATACGCGCGATGATGTCACCGGCCTTCACCTGGGCAGCGTTGTCCAGGTTCAGGATGGCGCCGACCGGCATGTAGTAGTTGGCTTCAAGCCCGTTGGGCAGCTTGATGACCTTGCCGGCAGCGTCGGTGAGCGTAATGCGGGGCTTGAGGGCCGCCGCTTTCGGCTGCTGGCGCCAGTCGATGACGACTTTCGACGAAATGCCGGTTGCTTCGTCCATCTCTTCGCGGATGGAGAGGCCCTCGACGAGGTCGCCATAGACGGCAGAACCGTCTTTTTCGGTGATGATGGGGTTCGTGTAGGGATCCCATTCGGCAAGCTTGCTGCCTTTTTTCACCTTGTCGCCATCGTTGACGAGCAGCTTCGCGCCGTATTGCAGGCGGTGGTTTGCGCGTTCGCGGCCTTGTTTATCGAGCAGCACGACTTCCGTGTTGCGGCCCATAACGATCTGGACGCCTTCGGAGTTCGTGACGACGCTCTTGTTGCGGACTTCGACGGTTGCATCGAACGCCGCTTCCGACGAGGACTGCGCCGCGCCACGCTGTGCCGCGCCACCGATGTGGAACGTACGCATGGTCAGCTGGGTACCCGGCTCGCCGATGGACTGCGCGGCCATGACGCCGATCGCTTCGCCTTCGTTGACGGGGGTACCACGCGCCAGATCGCGGCCGTAGCACTTCGCGCAGATGCCGTTGTCTTTCGACTGGCAGGTCAGGACCGAGCGCACGAGAACCGCGTCGATACCGGAGGTTTCGATCTTCTCCGAGGTCGCTTCGTCGATGATCTCGCCGGCCTTCACGATGACCTGGCTGGTCAGCGGGTCGATGACATCGACCGCAGCCGAGCGGCCGAGGATGCGTTCGGGCAGGGAAACGATCACGTCGCCGCCTTCGATCACGGGACGGACAGTGAAGCCGTTTTCCGTGCCGCAGTCGTTTTCGGTGATGATCGCGTCCTGCGCGACGTCGACAAGGCGGCGGGTCAGGTAACCCGAGTTCGCCGTCTTGAGCGCCGTATCCGCAAGACCTTTACGCGCGCCGTGCGTCGAGTTGAAGTACTCGAGAACGGTCAGGCCTTCCTTGAAGTTCGAGATAATCGGAGTCTCGATGATCTCGCCCGACGGCTTGGCCATCAGACCGCGCATACCCGCCAGCTGGCGGATCTGCTGGGTCGAGCCACGCGCGCCGGAATGCGCCATCATGTAGACCGAGTTCATGTAACCGTTCGCGCCGGGCTTGGCGATCACGGCCATCATTTCCTTGGTCACGTCGTCCGTGCAGGAAGACCAGATGTCGACGACCTTGTTGTATTTTTCACCTTTGGTGATCAGGCCGTCCTGGTACTGCTGTTCGAATTCCTTGACCTTGGCGTTTGCAACGGCCACGAGTTTCAGTTTTTCCTCGGGGATGATGAGGTCATCTTTACCGAAGGAAATACCGGCCACGCAGGCGTTGGTGAAGCCGAGCGCCATCATGCGGTCGCAGAAAATGACCGTTTCTTTCTGGCCGCAGTGGCGATAGACCACGTCGATCAGGTTGGAAACGTCTTTTTTCGTCAGAACGCGGTTCAGCACGTCGAAGGGCACGTTGGGATGACGCGGCAGAACCTGCGACATCATCATGCGGCCCGGGGTCGTATCGACCACGAGACGGACGGGTTTGTTGTCCTTGTCGACCGTGTGGTAACGCGCCTTGATCTTGGTGTGCAGCGTGACCGTCTTGTTGAACAGCGCAAGCTCGATTTCCTGCATGTCCTTGAACAGCGTGCCTTCCCCTTTCAGACCGTCGAAAGCCATCGACAGGTAGTAGAGGCCAAGGACGATGTCCTGCGACGGAACGATGACGGGCTTGCCGTCGGCGGGGCGCAGGATGTTGTTCGTGGACATCATGAGGACGCGTGCTTCAAGCTGCGACTCAACGGACAGCGGCACGTGGAC
>JADYYV010000219.1 GCA_020853455.1 Alphaproteobacteria bacterium
ATCGCCTATGGCGCGCATATGGCGGCGCAGCTGGGCGCGCATATCATCAAGGTGAAGCTGTCGACCGATCATCTGGAGCTGCCCGAGGCGAAAAAAGTCTACGAAGAACAAAAAATCAAGATCGGCACGCAGGCGGAACGCGTGGCGCATGTCATGCAATCCTCCTTCGCCGGACGCCGCCTTGTGGTGTTTTCGGGCGGCGCGACCAAGGATCAGGAAGGCGTCTATGAAGACGCGCGCGCGATCTATGAAGGCGGTGGCAACGGCTCGATCATCGGCCGCAACTGCTTCCAGCGCCCGCGCGATGAATCGATCGCCATGCTCGACAAGATCATGGACATCTATCTGGGCAAAGACGTCTGATAAAAGATACCCCTGCCCTTGCGTCACGCAGGGGCAGGGGTGCTTCCCTCCCGCGCCTTTCGGCAATCAAAAAAAGATAAAATGAACGATTCCTCCGGCTGCCAGCTTTACATCATGACCCCGCCCAATTTGGTGCCGGAGGCATTTGCGCCCCAGCTGGAGCGCGCCTTCGAGGCGGGGCCGGTCGCCTCGCTGCAGCTGCGCCTTGAAACCCGCGACGACGACCAGTGGAAACGCGCGATCGAAAAGCTGATGCCGATCGCGCACAAGCACGGCGTCGCTTTCCTGATCAACAACCGGGTGGAACTGGCCCGTGAAATGGACGCCGACGGCGCGCATGTGGGGGTCTATGACATGCGCGTCAAGGACGCGCGCAAATTGCTGGGCCCCGACAAGATCATCGGCGCGACCTGCATGGACAGCAAGCACCTGGCCATGACGGCGGCGGAGAACGAGGCGGATTATGTCAGCTTCGGCCCCTTCTTCACGACCCGCTCCCCCTATTACCCGATCGAGGCTTCCGCGCCCAAATACATGGTGTCGCCCAATATCCTCACCTGGTGGAGCACGCTTATGGAAGTGCCCTGCGTGGCGGCGGGCGGCATCAAGCCCAGCAATTGCCGCGATATCATCAGGGCCGGCGCCGATTTCATCTGCGCGTCGACATCCATCTGGGAATATCCGGGCGGCGGCGCCACCGCCATCCGCGACTTTACCGAAGCCATGAATCAGGCGGCGTTAAAAGTCGGCTAAGCCTTTACGGAACCCTTCCGCAGGGTTAAGCTTTTTCATCCGTATCACCCGCATAATCCTCATACAAAGGTATTCATCATGACGAAATTCCTCACGCTTCTGGCCTTGGCCATGCTGGTCGCATCGCCCGCAGTCGCCGCCCCTTCGGACAAGGAAGTCGAGGCTGCCGTGAGCGCGTATCTGGCCAGCAAGGCCGACCCCGCCAACCGCGAGGAAGCGGTCGCCATCGGCAATACCGCCGCCGATCTTGACCGCGACGGCGCGGAAGAAATCGTGCTGACCTGGTCCACGATGGGCGCGTCGTATTCGCATGACAATGTCAGCGTGCTGAAAGGAACGCCCGGCGCGTTTACCGAGGCCGCGACATTCTCCGTCAACGGCACGACCGAAAAGCCGCAAGTGAAAGACGGCGTGATCACCGTCGAACAGATGACCTTCGCCAAGGGCGACCCCATGTGCTGCCCGAGCGTGAAGAAAACCGTCACCTATAACTTCGACGGCAAATCGCTGACGGAAAAGTGATCCGGCACCGCATAAAAAAAGCCCCTCGCAAGCGAGGGGCTTTTTTTATACCGGCACGGCCTGCACAAGGTCGATATCCTCAACCCCCGTGGCCAGCATGACCAGCCGGTCGAGCCCCAGCGCATTGCCGCTGCAGGGCGGCAGGCCGAATTCCAGCGCAGACAGGAATTCCTCGTCCACGGGATAATCGTCGCCATATACTTTTTTACGAAGCGCAACATCGGCGATAAAACGCTCCCGCTGCACCTTGGCATCGGTCAGTTCGCCGAAGGCATTTGCGATTTCGACGCCGCAGATATACACCTCGAAGCGTTCGGCAAAGCGGCCGTCTTCCGGTTTCGGGCGCGACAATGCCGCCATCGACACAGGATAATCGTAAATAATTGTAGGAGCTGGCGCACCGAGATTGGGCTCGACCTTCTCCATCAATATCTTCAGCAGCGCGTTTTCCCAGTCGTCATGCGGCGAGACATAGACGTTGATGCGCGCGGCTTCGGCGCGGATATGGGCGAGGTCGCCAAGATTTGCGGATATATCGACGCCCGCATATTTTTGCAGCGCATCCACAACCGTGATTTTCTCCCAGTCCATCGCGGGGTCGCAGGCGCGGTTATGCGCCATCACGGGCTTGCGCAGGATATGGCGGATCAGGGCAGCCGTTTCATCCATCATATCCTTGTAATCCATGCCCAGCTGGTACCATTCCAGCATGCCGAATTCCGGGCTGTGCCAGCGCGAGCCTTCGCAATTGCGGAACACTTTCGCCAGCTGGTAAATCTTCGGCAGCCCCGCCACCAATAATTTCTTCATCGCGAATTCGGGGCTGGTATGCAGGTACATATCGCGCTTGCTTTGACGATCCGCGCTGACGAGTTCAGTTTTAAAACCCTGAATATGCGCCTCCATGCAGGGCGCGACCTGCAATGCCGGCGTTTCAACCTCCAGATACCCCCGCGCATTGAAAAACGCGCGCACCTGCCCGAATATGCGGGCGCGTTCCTGCAAATGCGGAATCTTTTTCATGAAGATATCGGGATGCCACCAGTTGGTCACAGCTTCAGCCCGCCGCGTTTTGCCTGCTGGCGCAAATAATCCTGCTGCGCGTCGCGGTGTTCGGCGAGGGCGCCCATGGCGTGCGGCGAATGGGCAAGTTTGTCGCGTACCGCAGCCAGGTCATCCGGCCCCGCCGCGACCTGGCCGAGCAGGTCGAGCGCGGATATGCCCCCGTTGTTTTTCAGCGTCGGGTCGGCCTTCATCAGCAAAAGGTTATCCAGCAGCCGCACCCCCTGCCCCGCCAGCGCAAGGCGCATGGCAAGATGCAGCGGCGTGTCGCCGTGCGGCGGAAAATGTTCGTTCGCATCCGCCTTCGATGCCAGCAGCATGGTCGCGGCGGTGAAGTCTTCTTTTTGCAGCGCATAGTTGAGCGGCGATATGCCGTCTTTATCCCTGAAATTCACATCCGCGCCATGCGTCACCAGCCCCGGTATCATGGCCAGATACGTACCGCCCGCCGACGGCGTTTCGCGCGTCGCTTCCAGACGGTCGATCACCGTATAGAACAGGTTGCGCCCCGTTGCGGGATCGGTCGTGGCGGCGGATGCGCCGCTTTGCATGGCTTCGTAAAAAACCGTGATATCGCCGTCCTGCACGGCGCGCAGCAGCGCGTTGTTCAGCTCGGCCGGCGTGAAGGGCGTGTCGGTCATGGCTGCATCCGGCGGAAACGCGCGGTGGCGGGCGCGCTGACGGGCGCGGTCGTGCCCTGCATTTCCTGCACGATGCCGCGGTCGCGCTTGTCGGCCAAATATTTGTCGCGCGCCTCGATGCCGTTTTTATATTCCTCCATCACCTCGGCCAGCGTCAGGGCATGGGGCCATGTCTTGCCGTGGATGCGCGCGAGGTCGAGCGGCGACTGGCCTTGCGCATTCGCCTGCCGCGCATCGCCGCCGTTGCGCATCACGAAATCGACGCGCTGCGTGTCTTCTTCCTTCAGGTCGATATTGAGCGCGGAATGCAGCGCGGTGAAAAACGTATCGCCGCCCTGATGGTTGATGTCGGCGCGCTCCAGCAATTGTTTGGCGATATTCCAGTGCTTCGCCTCCAGCGCCTTGATGAGCGGCGTGATGCCGTCATTGTCTTCCTGGTTGGCGTCGGCGCCGTGCTTGAACAGCATCTGGATCATGTCGCGATCGCCGTTGCTGGCCGCGAACCACAACCCCGTGCGCCCGTTGATGTCGGCCGTGTCGATATCGGCGCCTTCGGACGCCATTTCATCGACCGAATCCGTGTCGCCTTTCTTGGCGGCGTTCAGCAGGTTATTGTTCATAGCTTTGCTGGCCATGGCAGAATCCTTCTTCTTGGCTGGCGAAAAGATTAGACCGACAATTCCATAATGTCAACAAAATGAGGGGCTTGGCGGTAAAACAAGGGGTTAGCGGGTAAAGCGTTGCGCGCTAATCCCCCGCATTCCTTGACACTTTGCCGTAAAATGCCCTATAAACCCTTCAGTTTTGTTGAGCAAGGCATCCCCCTATTCATGGATGGTCTTTAACGCTCCGCGTCCCCCAGTCGGCGAAGTTACGCTCACTGGGGTTAACTGGTTTTGAGGATTTTTGATGTTCGAAAGCCTTTCCAACCGCCTCGGCGGCATCTTTGACGGTCTGACCAAGCGCGGCACGCTGCGCGAGGACGACGTCAACGAAGCGCTGCGCATGGTGCGGGTGGCGCTGCTGGAAGCCGACGTCGCATTGCCCGTCGCAAAAGAATTCGTCGAAAAAGTCCGCGCCGAAGCGGTCGGCGAAAAAGTCCTGCGTTCGGTGAAACCCGGCCAGCAGGTGATCAAGATCGTCCACGACCAACTGGTCGAAACGCTGGGCCACGAAGATTCCGCGCTGAACTTCAACGTCCCCGCCCCCGCCGTTATCCTGATGGCAGGCCTGCAGGGTTCGGGTAAAACGACCACCGCCGGCAAGCTTGCGAAATTCCTGCAGGATAAGCAGCGCAAGAAAGTGCTGCTCGCCTCGCTCGACATTTACCGCCCGGCCGCGCAGGAGCAGCTGGATATTCTTGCGCAGAAAGTCGGCGCGGGCAGCCTGCCGATCGTGAAGGGCGATAAGCCCGAAAAAATCACCAAGCGCGCGCTCGAAATGGGCAGGCTTGAGGGTTACGACATCATCATCCTCGACAGCGCCGGCCGCCTGTCGATCGACGAAGCGCTGATGCAGGAACTGGCGGATGTGCGCGATTTGGCGAAGCCCGTCGAAATCCTGCTGGTGGCCGACGCGCTGACCGGTCAGGACGCGGTCAACACCGCCAAGAATTTCAACGAACGCATCGGCATTACGGGGATTGTATTGACCCGCGTCGACGGCGATTCACGCGGCGGTGCTGCGCTGTCCATGCGCTCCGTCACCGGCAAGCCGATCAAGTTTATCGGCATGGGCGAACAGGTCGATGCGCTGCAGGCGTTCGATGCGAAACGCGTGGCCGGCCGCATTCTTGATATGGGCGATATCGTGTCGCTGGTCGAAAAGGCCGCCGAAACTATCAATATCGAAGACGCGCAAAAAGCCGCCGAAAAAATGGCGAAAGGCAGCTTCGACCTCGAAGATTTCCTGACCCAGCTGAAACAGATGAAAAAAATGGGCGGCCTTTCCGGCCTGATGGGCTTTATGCCGGGCGCGGGCAAGCTGAAAGGCATGATGGAAAACGCGAATGTGGACGACAGCATCCTGAAGCGTCAGGAAGCGATCATCCTGTCCATGACCAAGACCGAACGCGCCAAGCCCGACACGCTCAACGCCTCGCGCCGCAAGCGCATCGCGGCGGGATCGGGCGTGACCGTGCAGGACGTCAACCGCCTGCTGAAGCAGTTCCAGGACATGCAGACGATGATGAAGCGCATGCAGAAACTGGGCGGCAAGGGCATGATGCGCAATATGGGCGCGCTGTTCGGCGGCGGCGGCCTTGGCGAAATGGAACAGATGGCCAAGAACATGGAAAGCCAGCTGGGTAAAGGCCCCTTGGGCGAAAACCCCTTTGCGAAAGGCGGCGGCGACGGCATGCCCGATATCGCGGCGCTGCTGCAAGGGGACAAAAAGAAATAACGGAATTTGAAAGGCCCCTTGGTTGCAGGGCTTTTCATCGTTGAATGAACGCAACCGGATAAACCTTAATCAAACGAAAGAAAGAAAACCAAATGTTGAAAATCCGCATGGCCCGCGCAGGTGCCAAGAAAAAGCCCTACTACCACGTCGTCGTCGCTGACAGCCGCAAGCCCCGCGACGGTAACTTCCTGGAACGTCTGGGCACCTACGACCCGAAACTGGCGAAAGACGATCCCAAGCGCGTCATCCTGAACGGCGAACGCATTAAATATTGGGTTTCCGTCGGCGCGCAAGTTTCCGACCGCGTCGCGATCTTCATGGGCAAAGCAGGCCTCGCCCCCATGCCCGCACGCAAAAACAACGTCGAAAAAGCCGTTGCAAAAGCGAAAATGACCGACCGCGCGAAAAAACGCGCTGAAAAAGCGGCAGCACCCAAAGTTGAAGCGGCTCCTGCAGCTGCCGAAGCACAGGCTGCTGAAGCTCCCGCTGCTGAATAAGGTCTTATCCGGTTGAACAAGGCGGCGGCAACTCCTGCGGGCGAACTGACATGCATGGCCGAAATCGTCGGCGTGCATGGCATCCGTGGTTTCGTGAAGGTCAAGGCCTTCACCGAAAACATCGGCCTGCTTGCGGAGGGGCCGCCGCTTTGTGATTCAACGGGCGAAAAGACTTTTGCTTTCCTCTCCTTCCAGCAGCACGGGAATATCTTCCTGGCGCAGGTGGAGGGGGTCACCGACCGCAACGCGGCGGAAAAACTGCGCGGCACGAAACTGTATGCGCCGCGCGCGGCATTGCCGAAGATCAAAGACAAAAACACCTATTACCACACCGACCTGATCGGCATGACCGCCTATAGCGAAAAACGCGACCTCATCGGCCGCGTGCTGGCCGTCGCCAATTTCGGCGCGGGCGATTTGCTGGAAATAAAACCGCCGAAAGGCGCAAGTTTCTACCTGCCCTTCACGGGCAAAGTCGTGCCGCATGTCGATATCGACAAAAAAGAAATGACCGTGGATGTGCCGCACGGTTTGCTGGATTAATCCTGCAATGACGAAAAGATAGTACCCTCACCCTAGCCCTCTCCCAGAGGGAGAGGGGACTGGAGACTTTTGCTGACGCAAAAGATTTTAAATTTTTGATTTATATCTGTTGGCGCAGCCAACTCCGGAATCCCCTCTCCCTCTGGGAGAGGGTTAGGGTGAGGGTACTTTTGCTTATGCTGAATTAATTCCGGCTCGCCGGCTTCACGTTGCGGCGGGCTTGGTATTGCGTGAATTTTGCAAGCGCGGGGCTGGGCACGGTCGTGTGCTGGCCCTTGCGGAACAGGTTGAGGCTTTCGTCGAATTTCTTCATTTTCTCGCGTTTGTCGCGCACGGGCCAGACATCGTTGAATGTCGATGACAGTTTGCCCGCTTCCGGCACCAGCAGCACGGCGAAGCGGTCCTGCACCTTGGGGTCTTCGTCCTTGCCCACATGCAGGCGGTTCCATTCGACCTTGATGTCCTTGGTCGCGCTTAAGGTCACATTCGCGGCCTCGAAAGCCGTGGCGCGCTGTTTCAGCGCTTCGTTGATCGCCTGAAAAATCGCGCGGGTGCCGGGCGGCAGCGGGCCGGGCGACGGGCGGTCGAGCGTCTTCCACATCGCATCCCATTCTTCCTGCGTGCAGACGGCCGTGCCGACCGAATTGACCGTTTTGGGCGTGAAGTCGCCGCTGAAAAAATTGAAGCCGGAAATATCGGGCATCTGGCGGTCCAGCGCGCCGATGATGGCGATCTTGCTGGCTGAATCGCCGTTGCGCGCGCGGGCTCGTCTGTCTTCGGTCATGATGCTGCAATTCCCCTGTTACGCCCGTCCGTTTGTAAAGAATCCGGATTCTGCGGCGATGATCAGTTTTTACAGTATTATGAAAATGAAGTCAAGCGCCGAAAGGTTAACGGCGGCGGCCCTTGTTTGCCTTCACGCGGATGGGTGCAAGTTCAGGCTGCGGCTGGGGGGCGAGGATCTCGGCAATGGCATCACCGGCTTGCGCCAGTTTTTGTTTCAGTTTATCGACGATGCCAGTTTTTTTCATGCCCTGCCCAATCCTCTTTTGCTGTGTCCCAAGTTCTTTATTTATATAACATAATGGTTAAAAAGTCAATAACAAGACCCCCGTTTTCAAAATATCACCTTGAAAGTAAATGGTTTTTTGATAGAGTCGCGATATGAAGCCAGAACCCGCAAAACTGACCGTCAAGATCATCACCCTGTTCCCCGAAATGTTCCCGGGGCATCTGGGGCTCAGCCTGTCGGGCAAGGCGCTGGAAAAGCGTATCTGGAGCCTGGAAACCGTCAATCCGCGTTATTACACGACCGATGTGCACAAAACGGTCGATGACAGCCCCTTTGGCGGCGGTGCGGGCATGGTGATGAAACCCGATATCCTCGACCGCTCGTTGCAGGCGCATTTGCCGCTGGGGCGCTTTATCTACATGACCCCCCGTGGCAAGCCGCTGACGCAGGCAAAGGCCGTAGAACTGTCGCAGGAGCCCCTGCTGACCATCCTGTGCGGCAGGTACGAGGGCGTGGACGAGAGGCTGCTGGAGGCTTATAAGGCCGAGGAAATCTCGATCGGCGATTACGTGCTGTCGGGCGGCGAACAGGCCGCCATGATCCTG
>JADYYV010000220.1 GCA_020853455.1 Alphaproteobacteria bacterium
AGGCCCCGTCGGCCGCATGGTCCCGACCGTTACCGAACTGGAAAACGGCCGCGAGCGCGGTTACGACCTGTACTCCCTGCTCATGAAAAAGCGCATCGTCCTGCTGGAAGGCCAGGTTGACGACACGATGGCATCTATCGCCAACGCATCGCTCCTGTACCTCGCATCGGGCGTCGGCGAAAACCCCGAAGACCACGCTGGCGAAGACGGCAAGAAAAAGCCGATCAAAGTCTATGTGAACTCGCCGGGCGGTTCGGTCCTCGCTGGTCTGTCGATCTATTACACCATGCGTTCCATTCCAGCTCCCATCCGCACGATCGGCATGGGCATGCAGGCATCCATGGGCTCCATCCTGCTGGTCGCAGGCGACGAGCGCATGATGACCCGCAACTCCTACTACATGATCCACCAGCCGCTGTCGGGCAACGAGCGCTCGACCCAGCAGACGGATCTCGTGATCGGCACCGATTTCACCAGCCGCCTGCGCGAACAGCTGACGGACATCTACGTCCGCCACACCGGCCTGAAACACGCATTCTGGGATATCGTCCTGGAGCGCGACACCTGGCTGACCGCACAGAACGCACTCGACATGGGCGTGATTCAGGAAATCATCGTGGGTACCGCGAAGAAAACCATCCACGAAGAATTCTCGCACCGTTCTGAAAAAGACGACCGCCGCGAAGCGCAAATTCCGAAAACCGCGGAAGGCATTCGCAGCCTGATCAACACCGCAGACGGCGCGGCGATCCGCCCCGAGCTGGTCGTTGCTCTGTCGAAGTTCGAAGAATACTGGACGCCCTCGCGCAAAGCCGAATACGACGCCAAACAGGCGGCAACGGCCAAGACGGCTTCCAACGACGACCAGAAAGCGAAGCCCGCCAAGACCAAGGCTACGCCGACCCTGTAATCGGGAACGCCCCGAAAAGGGCGTTTGAGTTGAGTTAATAACCTTGCTATGATTGAGACGACCGGTTTCACCGCCGGTCGTCTCTTTTTATTTGCCCCGGGTGGGCTATATATAAAAAAAACAGCAAGGGGGCTACCACTTATGACTTACATTCCTGAACAAATGAGCACGCTGGTGCCGATGGTCATCGAGCAGACCGCGCGCGGCGAGCGTTCCTACGACATCTATTCGCGCCTGCTGAAAGAGCGCATCATCTTCATCTCCGGCCCCGTGAACGACCATGTGTCGACGCTGATCTGCGCGCAGCTGCTGTTCCTTGAATCGGAAAACCCGAAGAAAGACATCTTTCTCTACATCAATTCGCCGGGCGGTATCGTCACCTCCGGCCTCGCGATGTACGACACGATGCAGTACATCAAGCCGCAGGTGGCAACCGTATGCCTCGGCCAGGCTTGCTCCATGGGCTCGCTGCTGCTCTGCGCTGGCGCTGCCGGCAAGCGTTACTCGCTGCCCAATTCCCGCATCATGGTTCACCAGCCCTCCGGCGGCGCACAGGGCCAGGCGACGGATATCGAGATCCACGCGAAAGAGATCCTGAGCCTGCGCAAGCGCCTCAACGAAATCTACGTCAAGCATACCGGCAAGAAGATCAACCAGATCGAGGAAGCGCTGGAGCGCGACCGCTTCATGTCGCCCGAAGAAGCGAAAGCTTTCGGCCTGATCGACCATATCGTCGAAAAACAGCCCTTCGCGACTGACGAGAAAAAAACCGCCTAATCATTACCGGCCCGCTTTAACCGACGGGTCTTGATACGACATATTCGGGGGGCGCCTTTTGTGGGCGCCCCCTTTTATTTTCCAAACCGGAGCCCGATCCATGTCTTTCCCCGTCGTTCTTGCCGCTTTGCTTCTTCTTGCCGTTTCAACGCCGGCGGCAGCCCAGGGCGGCGAAG
Source organism: Alphaproteobacteria bacterium (assembly GCA_020853455.1). Lineage (GTDB taxonomy): Bacteria > Pseudomonadota > Alphaproteobacteria > Micavibrionales > UBA2020 > JAPWJZ01. Next base: position 1,864 of record JADYYV010000220.1, read on the forward strand.
CAGGGCAGGGTGCGTCGCCTCAGCAGGCGCCGCCGCAGCAACAGGCAGCTCCCCAGAAAGCGGCGTCTTCGGCCCCGCCCATGCGCATCGAGGTCGATCAGAAAACTCTTGAGGGCGAAGATGCCTATGTCGCGGTTTTTGAGACGCTGACACCCGAGCAGAAATCCGAGCAGGAGGCGCTCGATAAACAATTCTTTGCCAGCATGCGCCCGATCATGGATATCTATGAACTTGGCGGCCGCCTGATGTATTGCCTCAACAATGAAAAGTTTTCGGACAACAACAACGCCGCCTATGTGCAGTCCTTCAAGGCCTTCCAGAAGGTCAAATCGGATGAACAGGAAGAGATGTGGAAGAAGCATCGCCTGGATGCCGGCAAGGTTACCTATATCCAGCATCCCCTGATGGACAGCCATTACAGCTATATTCAGGCTGTCCAGAAGGCCGCAGCCGAACAAATGGTCGTCCAGGCCGGCAAAGCGGGGGGCTATGTGGGCACGGATTGTGTCGAAGTGCAGAAAACCCTCGAAATCGCCCACCAAAAGGCCTCGGAAAGCCTGAAAAGCGGAACTTTAGGCACTCCCGCCAAGTAAGTCCTGTTGAAACCTGCGCTGGTTTCACGCTTACGAACTTTCAATAACGCTGCCTCATCCAAAATTTACTTTTGTTACAAGCCGGTCAAAAGCTTGCCAAAAGTTAACAACCATCTATTTCACCTGTTATGAGGCACAGACGGGCGATTAAACCGCCCGAAAACGCCAAAAACCGACCGAATTTTGCCAAATATAAACCAATTAAGGGCATAATCCGGGAAGAGAGTGTAAAAAAGGAAAAAAAATGAACGAAACTACTCCCGGCACCGGCCCGAAACATCCCGTCCTGCCCCTCCGCGATATTGTCGTATTCCCCCATATGATCGTGCCCCTGTTCGTGGGCCGTGAAAAGTCAGTTAAGGCGCTGGAAAGCGCAATGTCCGATAACAAGCAGGTGCTGCTTGTGACCCAGAAATCCGCGCAGCAGGACGATCCGGGGGCAGGCGACCTGTATTCAATCGGCACGCTCGGCACCGTCCTCCAGCTGCTGAAATTGCCCGATGGCACAGTGAAAGTGCTGGTCGAGGGCACAAAACGAGTGAAGGTCCTGAAATACACCGACAAGCCCGAATATTTCGAGGCGCATGCCGAAATCATCGAGGAACGCGCTGTCTCCGGCGAGGCGATCGACGGTTTGATGCGCGCCTGCGTGTCGCAATTCGACCAGTACGTGAAACTGAACAAGAAAATCCCGCCAGAGATCATTACCTCCATCGGCCAGATCGACAACGCGAACAAACTCGCGGATACCGTCGCATCGCACCTGTCGCTGAAAATTGCAGACCGTCAAAAGCTGCTGGAGCTGACGGGCGTTGCCGAACGGCTCGAGCAAATCTTTTCCTTCATGGAAGGGGAAATTTCGGTGCTTGAAGTCGAAAAGCGCATCCGCGGCCGCGTGAAGCGCCAGATGGAAAAGACGCAGCGCGAATATTACCTCAACGAACAAATGAAGGCGATCCAGAAGGAACTCAACGAAGGCGAAGACGGCGTCGACGAGCTGACCGA
>JADYYV010000221.1 GCA_020853455.1 Alphaproteobacteria bacterium
AATCACCATGACCATCCTGCCGCCGCGCACGTTCGAGCTGCCGGAAGGCGTCTTCGGCCGCCGCCGCCGCCAGCTGGCAGGCGCACAGCTTTACGACATGATGTCGCAAATGGTGTTCGACGCGAGCGAGATCGACAAGCCGTTGTTCACTTCCCTGATGTCGGCGTCGCGGCTCTACGGTCGCAAACACATCATCGCGGAAGACCCGTTGCGCGAACCCGTCAATTACCGCGATTTCGTCAGCCGCGCGCTTGTGCTGGCCAAGATCATGGACAAGCGCCTGAAAACGGGCGACGGCGCGACAATCCCCGCTGTGGGGATATTGCTGCCGAACATGGTCGGCACCTCGGTCGCCTTCTTCGCGCTGCATGCGCTCCGCAAAGTGCCCGCGATGATCAATTTTTCATCGGGCCCCGCGCAGGTGGTCAGCGCCTGCGAAACAGCGAAGCTGAAAACCGTCATCACCTCGCGCCGCTTTATCGAGATGGGCAAGATGGGCCCGACGATCGAGGCGATGCAGGCCGCAGGTGTCGAGTTTTTGTATGTCGAGGATTTGCGCGCCGAAGCGGGGCTGGCCGAAAAACTGTATGGACTGACCGCGCGCTATATCCCCGAAACGCTGGACGGTTTCCGCCGTAAGGCGAGCCCGCATGATCCTGCGGTGATCCTGTTCACATCGGGGTCGGAGGGAACGCCCAAGGGCGTCGTGCTGTCGCACCGAAATATCCAGTCGAACCGCTATCAGGTGGCCAGCCGCATCGATTTCGGGCCGAAGGATATTGTGTTCAACTGCCTGCCGATGTTCCATTCGTTCGGCCTCACGGGCGGCACGCTGCTGCCGATCCTGTCGGGTATGCGCGCGTTCTATTATCCGTCGCCGCTGCATTACCGCATCGTGCCGGAACTGATTTACGATACCAATGCGACGATCCTGTTCGGCACGGATACGTTCCTTTCGGGTTACGCGCGCTTTGCGCATCCGTATGATTTCCACGCCATCCGTTACGTGTTTGCCGGCGCGGAGAAGCTGAAGGATGAAACGCGCCGCGTCTATGCCGAAAAATACGGCGTGCGCATTTTTGAAGGCTATGGGGCGACCGAAACCGCGCCGGTCATTTCGATCAACACGCCGATGCACAACAAGGCGGGCTCGGTCGGCCGCCTGATGCCCGGCATCGACCACAAGCTGGAACAGGTCGAGGGCATCGAGGAAAATTCGGGCAAGCTGGTCATGCGCGGCCCCAACGTGATGATGGGCTACCTGAAGGCCGATGCGCCCGGCATCCTGCAGCCGCCCGATGAAGGCTGGTACGATACCGGCGATATCGTGGCGCTGGATGATGACGGCTTTATCACCATCAAGGGCCGCATGAAGCGCTTTGCGAAGATTGCGGGGGAAATGGTGTCGCTGACCGCCGTCGAAATGGCGCTGCAAAAACTCTGGCCAAGCCATCAGCATGCGGTTGTGAGCGTCAAGGACGACAAGAAAGGCGAAAAGCTGATCTTGTTCACCAACCAGCCGAACGCAGCCGCAGAAGCGATTTCCGCGCATTTCAAGGCGCTGGGGCTGAGCGAATTATCGGTGCCGAAGAAAATCGTCGCATCGGAAATCCCCGTGCTGGGCACGGGCAAAACCGATTACGTGCGGCTGCAGAAAATGGCGGCAGAGGCTTAAAAGCTGAAGCGGTCGGGGATGCGCTTGCCGCTGCCCAGCTTTTTCTTGCTTTGCAGGGTAATTTCGCCGCGCAGGGTGACGGTAAATTTTTTCTCGAATAATCCGTCCTGCTCCAGTACGCGGGCGGTCGCATGAAAACCGTCGGCGCTTTCGATGGCGACCACGCCCTCCATCCACATATTGCCGGCAAAATAAAGGCGGAATTTCAGGTAATCGGCGATGGTTTGCTGCGACAGCTGCAGCGGCGCGCGGTCGTTCAGGTGATGGACGTTCGCGGTCGATCCGTCAAGGTTGACGATTTCCTCGGGCAGTTTCACATACCACAATTGGGGTTGAAGCGGCATTGGCTTGACGATGGATACCAGCTGGCCGCCCGGATAGAAGGCAAGCGGCAGGGTTTCCACGATGCTGTCATCGGGGCTGAATTTATACACAGGCTCGACGCGGTTGATATCGCGCACCAATGCCAGTTTTTCGTCGGCAGACGCCGTTTTCCAGTCCATATGTCCTTGCGCTTTCGTATAAATCTCCCAATAATCATAGGGTATTTCAGAGGATCCAGGCAAGCATGACGGACGTCCGTTTTTACCACCTGACCGTGAAGCGCCTTGAACAGGCGCTGCCCGAAATCGTGGCAAAGGCGCTGGAGCGCAAATACCGCGTGCTGGTCAAGGCAGGCTCGCGCGAGCGGGTGGAGGCGCTGGATACAGCTCTTTGGACCTATGATCCCGCCAGCTTCCTGCCGCATGGCTATGTCAAGGACGGCACAGAGGCCGACCAGCCGGTTTTCCTGACCGACGAAGACGCGAATCCGAATAACGCGAATGTGCTGATCCTGACCGACGGCGCGGCGTCGGACGATGTGGGCCGCTTTACGCTCGCCTGCGAAATTTTCGACGGCAACGACGACGCTGCGGTTCAGGCGGCGCGCACGCGCTGGAAACAATATAAAGAACAGGGCCATACCCTCGCCTATTACCAGCAGGGCGACGGCGGCAAATGGGAACAAAAAGCATAACAGGGGATTTCACATGACGATCAAGAAAACGGTTGCCGCGTTCTTTGTGATGGCGGCTTTTTCATTTACGGGCGGTTTCGTCGGGCAGGCGGTGTTCGCGCCGAAAGCGGCGGATGCGCAGGGCCAGTCCGACAGCTATTTCGCGCTGCGCGACCAGAAGAACGCCAAGGGTATCACCACCTATGTGAGCGACGGGCAGCCCGGACAGGTCTTTTACGGCGAAAACGGGCAGATGAGATTGCAAATGGGCACGTATAACGGCGCGGGCGAGCGCGGGCTGCCGCTGCTGGCCTTGTCGGATACCACGGGGCATATACGGCTGCTGTTCCGCCTGGCGGGTGAAAATGAATCGGCCGTGATGATCATGAAGGATAAATCTGGCAGGGATCGTGTCGTGATGGGGCTTCAGCTGGGCGGCGCCGGGCAGGAGCCGTTCCTGAGCATCACCGGCGCGGACGGAAAAAGCCAGAACGTCTTCGGCACCTATCGCTAGTCAGCGGCAGGGGAAGGCGCGGGCGAAGGAAGCGGCGACGGTCGATTCAGCTTCGTCCTTCATGCGCTTGGGAAATATCTCGGCATAGGAGCGGAACACATCCACATATTGCTGGCTGCGGATGCCTTCATGGTTGCAGGCGCGCTGCCCGGCAGCGGTGCCCGCCGCCAGCATCTGGTCGGCGACTGCGGTGATGTAACCCGCGCAGTAGCCGTAATCGACGTCGTGTTCGCTGCTGCACATCCGCATCAATTCGCCCGCCGTCAAACGGTCTGCGGCCTGCGCTGGTGCTGCCATGGCCAGCGACAAAAATATGGCTGTGACGATGAGCGGGCGCATGAAAACCTCCGGCAGGGAAAGGTGATGCACCAAAGTAAAAGACCCGCCTGAGATGATCAAGCGGGTCTTTTAAAAGCGTATCCGGCGTTTATCAGTTGTGCGTCGCGACCTTGGTTGTTTCCGCCGAAGCGACAGCGGGAACGGCGGGCTGCAAAGCCTGCGCGAAGGTGCCGTCGATTTTCGCGATATTCGCCTTGAACTTCTTCAGGTCCTTGCCCGCGAGCGAACTGCCGCCGGCCAGCTTCACCGAAGCGGGGTTGACCTGTTTGCCGTTCATCATGATTTCGTAATGCAGGTGGGGGCCGGTCGAGCGGCCGGTGGTGCCGACATAACCGATCACCTGGCCCTGCTTCACGCGGGAACCCGCCTTCACGCCCGACTTGAAGCCGTTCATGTGCGCGTAGGCCGTTTCCAGGCCGGCGCGGTGGCGGATCTTGATGTAGTTGCCGTAGGACGAGAATTTGCCTGCGCGTTCCACGACGCCGTCGCCGGCTGCGTAGATGGGCGTGCCGCGCGGGGCGCCGAAATCGATGCCCTTGTGCAGCTTGTTATATCCCAGCACCGGATGGCGGCGGAAACCGAATTTCGAGGTGATGCGCGCGCCGTCGATCGGCGTTTTCATGAGCGGCTTCTTCACCGACTGGCCGGTCTGGTCGAAATATTCGACGTCGCCATTCGCGCCTTCAAAGCGGTAGAGGGGCAGGACGCGGTCGGACAGGGCAAGTTTCGCATAAACGATCTCGCCCTTGTTCGGCACAACGCGGCCGTCATCGGTCACATACTGTTCGTACATGACGTTGAATGAATCGCCGTTGTGGATTTCGCGCTGGAAATCGACGCCCATCGAATACATCTTGATCAGCGACAGGATGACGTTATCCGGAACGCCCGCTTCTTTCGCATCGACATACAGCGAGCTGTCGATCTTGGCGTGATACGCCTTCATTTCGCGGTGGACGGTTTTCGCTTCGGCATTGACCATGAAGCTGCCATCAGCGTCGCGGTTGACAACCAGAGAATTCACGCTGTCGCGCTCGATGCGCAGGCCGACGAATTTGGGGTCGGCGATTGCGGGATCCTTGTGGAAGAACACGGTCACCTGGTGCGCCGGGTTCAGGTCGCGGGGATCATAGACTTTTTTGAGCGCCTGGATCGCGCTGTACGCGTCGTCGCGGGGCACATCGTTTTTCACGAGAAGATCCATCAGCGTATCGCCCTTGCCGACATGGAGTTTCTTTTCGTTATCAAAGATTTCCTTGAGATCGGTGCTGGCTTCCAGCAGGCGGGTGATGCCGGACTGGATATAGGAAAGCTGGCGTTCAATCTTCGGCTGCGGCTTGTCGGCGATCACGACCTGCGGCTTGGCAGCCGTTTCTTCGGTCGAGGCGAACTGGTAGGACGGCTGCGCGGGTTTTGCGTCGAACGCGTCTTTCAGGTTCAGTACTTCATAGCCGCGCGAAACGGGAGCGGCGGGGGCGGCAGCCACGACAGCGGCGACGGGCGCAACGGCGGTCGTCGTTTCGCCGGACGGCATAAAGCCGTAGGCAGCTGAAAGGACAACAGCGGAGAGAATGATGTGGCGCAGGCCGTAACGGCGCTTGCGGAACATGCGGGCACGAGGCGATGTGAATTGAAGCAAGTCTGAAACCTTCTTTTCATTAAGCTTGGCGCGAGTGAACACCAGTACGGAAGTGTTTGCAAGCCTAGATGCTGGTATGAGAACGGGTGGAGAACACCCTGTTGGTTAACAATGACTGTCACAAATATAATACAATTCCATTTTCTATCAAAAGGAAAACAGAAAACTAATTTCATAATAACTTAACGATGCGTTCTCTTTATGTTTAAAGGGGCAAAAATTTTTTCTGCGGAACGTTTTATGGAACGTGTCGCTGGACGTATATTTATAAATGTGTAGGATGCCCGACAGCAATTCAAACAGGTGATTCATAATGAATAACCGCCCCGCCACAGAGGATACCGATTCCATGACGAATGCCCTCCCGCTTATGAAAGGCAAACGCGGCCTGATCATGGGCGTCGCCAATGACAGATCCATCGCCTGGGGCATCGCCGAAATGGCGCACAAGCACGGCGCCGAACTTGCCTTCACCTTCCAGGGCGACGCTTTGGAAAAACGGGTACGCCCGCTCGCGGAATCCGTGCAGTCGAAAATCGTCGTTCCCTGCGATGTGACGAACCATGAAAGCATCGACGCCACTTTCTCCGCGATCGAGAAAGAATGGGGCGGGCTTGATTTCGTCGTCCATGCGATTGCCTATTCCGACAAGAACGAGCTGGACGGGCTTTACCTCAATACCACGCGCGACAATTTCCTGAAGACGATGGATATTTCCGTCTATTCCTTCACGGCGGTGGCGCAGCGCGCGGTGCCGCTCATGAAAAACGGCGGCAGCCTGATCACCATGACCTATCACGGCGCGGAGCGCGTCATGCCCCATTACAACGTGATGGGCGTGGCAAAGGCGGCGCTGGAGGCTTCCGTGCGCTATCTGGCAAGCGATGTGGGCAAAAACGGCATCCGCGTCAACGCGATTTCGGCGGGCCCGATCAAGACGCTTGCCGCATCCGGCATCGGCGATTTCCGCTATATCCTGAAATGGAACGAACTGAACGCGCCCCTGCGCCGTAACGTGACGACCGAAGACGTGGGCGGCGCCGGCCTGTTCCTGCTGTCCGACCTCGGCGCGGGCGTGACGGGCGAAATCATGTATGTCGACAGCGGTTATAACACCATCGGCATGGTCGCGGTTGATTCCGCGAAGCAGACCGCCGAACTGCTGCAGGGCATTTCGGGTTAATGTCAGCCAGCACCTACGGCAGCCTGTTCACCTTTACGACATGGGGCGAAAGCCACGGACCGGCGATCGGCTGCGTGGTCGATGGCGTGCCCCCGCAGGTGGTATTATCCGAATCCGATATCCAGCAATTCCTGGACCGCCGCAAGCCCGGCCAGAACCGCTTCACGACGCAGCGGCAGGAAGAAGATAAAGTTAAAATCCTCTCGGGCGTTTTTGAAGGCCGCACGACCGGCACGCCTGTCAGCCTGCTGATCGAAAACACCGATGCGCGGTCGAAAGATTATTCCGAGATCAAGGACAAATACCGCCCCGGCCATGCCGATTTCACTTACGATGCGAAATACGGCTTTCGCGATTATCGCGGCGGCGGGCGTTCATCCGCGCGCGAAACGGCATCGCGTGTGGCGGCGGGCGGCGTGGCGCGCAAGGTTTTGCAGTCGCGCCTTGGCGACGGTATTGCTATCCGCGCCGGTGTTGTGCAGGTCGGCCCGCATAAAATCAACCGCGACAACTGGGACTGGAAAGCGGCCGCTGAAAACCAGTTCTTCACGCCCGATGCCGCGATTATTCCGGTATGGGAAGAGTTCCTCGATAAAACGCGCAAGGCAGGATCGAGCGCGGGCGCGGTTGTCGAAGTCGTCGCAAGCGGTTTTCCCGCAGGTCTTGGCGCGCCGCTGGCTGACAAACTGGATGCCGATCTTGCGAAGGCGATGATGGGCATCAACGCGGTGAAGGGCGTTGAAATCGGCGCGGGCTTTGCAAGCGTTGAAATGGGCGGCGAAGTGAACTCCGACCAGATCCGCATCGAAGACGGCAAACCGAAATTCCTGTCGAACAATGCGGGCGGCATATTGGGCGGCATTTCGACAGGGCAGGATATCGTCGTGCGCATCGCTTTCAAGCCGACCAGCTCGATTCTCACGCCCATGCTGACGATCAACAATCAGATGGAAGAAACCGAGATTGTGACGAAGGGCCGCCATGATCCCTGCGTCGGATTGCGCGGCGCGCCGGTTGCGGAAGCGATGATGGCGCTTGTGCTGTGCGATCACCTGCTGCGCCATATTGCACAGACTGCAAAATAATTTCCTGAGTCAGATCAGGTTGTTGGCAACGTCTGTTGATGTTCTGCCGAATCGGTGAATCGCAAGACTCTGTGATTTCAGGCGAAATTTTTTCAACGACTCTCCATAACAATTTTGGCGCGCCTGCGGTGCAGGACTACTAACGTCATGAATTAGAATGAAAAAATGACTGTGGATAACTGTCTCAAAAAACGATTCGACTCTTATCCACAGATTCGCGATGCTTTCACTCAAGGAAAAGGCCGCCCTATCGGACGGCCTCTCCCTTAATACTTCGCTTCGATGATATTGCCCCAAGTGTTTCCGCACTTGGGGCTTTTTTTGTCTCGTGTCGTCTCGTGATCTGCAAACGAGACTAGACCCAATTTATTTATCGTTCAATGCGGAATGTTGCGATAGACTGCAAAAAATTTCACCGCATTTCCGAAAGGTTGCTGTCATGGCCGAGCAGGTAGTTGTCAAGAAACAGGGCGGGTTTTTTCACGGCCTGTGGAATTTGCTCAAGGGCTTTTTGCTGATGATGGGGTTCTCTTTCTTCATCCTCGTCATCATGATCGGTGTTGCCATCGGCCGCGCCATGGATGACAAACCCGAAGCGCTGCCCTCGAAAATCCTGCTGACCTACACTTTTAAAGCTGGCATCGGCGAAAAGCTGCCGAAGCCGTCGGTCACGCAGCCATTTGTGCATACAAGCGCGACCATCCGCGACCTGACCGAAGCACTTGAGGGTGCTGCGAAGGATGACCGCGTGAAGGGCTTCCTTGCGACGATCGAGGATGTGCAGTTCAGCGTGGCGCAGGTGCAGGAATTGCGCGATGCCATCGCCCATTTCCGCAAGGCCGGCAAATTCGCCTATATTTTCGGCGAAAGCTATGGCGAGATGTCATCCGGCATGTC
>JADYYV010000222.1 GCA_020853455.1 Alphaproteobacteria bacterium
TCACCATGGCACCCATCGACACCAACCTTGTCGAGCCTGCCCTGCTGACACCCGAAGAGCTGAAATGGCTGAACGATTACCACACGGAAGTGCGCAACACTCTGAAACCGCTGCTGGACAAGGTGGATCCGAAAGCAGCAGAGTTTCTGGTGAAGGCGACCGAACCCATCAGCAAAAACAAAGGCCCCGCGCCGAAGCTGGGGAATTTCTGCTTGTAATTTTTTAAATCTATTCTGCCCTCATCCCCTCTCCCGCGCTTGCGGGGGAGGGTCAGGGTGGGGGTGCGTGTCAGAAAAAAAACCGCTGACATCGCTCCAGACTCACCCTCACCCCCCGCCCTCTCCCGCAAGGGCGGTAGAGGGGGCTAAGACAGCGCGCCGATACAGGCATAACAAAACAAACGCCGTGTTAATAACGATTGACGACACGGGATACACCAGCGTTGTCACCGTGAAATTTGTGAGTGCGACAAGTGACAACCCGAGTTTGATATTGGCGATCATATAAGCGGTCAGGTTTTCTTCCGAAGGCTTCGACCATGATTTGCGGATGGTCGGGATGAAGGCGACGCAGCTGATGAGCGAGGCCAGCACGACCGACAATAACGGATCATCCGTCAGCACCCACGGAATAACCGCCACGAATGCCGCGACAAGTGACAGCTTGTCACCGCGCGTGATGTTTTTCTCGCCCCATTTCAGCGCAAGCGCGGCCTGAAACAAGCAGGCCGCTGCCGTGATGCCGAGCGCCCATGCCCCCGGCCCTGCTTTATCGGCCAGCTGCCCCAGAAACGCGATCAGCGTGACCAAGCCCCAGACCAGATGCGTATAAACATGCGGCCGCGTTTCACCGCGGAAGATCGACGCGATATAAACGCCCGTTCCCCACAACCCGATTGCGAATGCGATAAGCCCGAAGATTTCCTGATACGTCGCCACTTTGCCCTGCCTGAAGGTGCAGCATAAAGAGCGGCGGGAATCCTGTCACGCGCCATGTTATTATGACAACACAATAGCCGATTTCGTCTTGTCATAGTATCCCCTATTTTCTATAGTCCTCCTGTTCCCAGATTCAACCGGACCGGACGGCCATGCCCCTGATGCACACCAACAACGGATTCCTGAAAGCCGCCGCGCGCGGCGATATGGACACGTTGCGCAGCTATCTTTCCGGCAAACATGAGCGCGAATACCTGAAGGCGACCGACCGCAGCGGCGATTATGCCCTGCACATCGCCGTCAAGCACGGCAAGAACGACGTGATCGATGCGCTGCTGGCCGCCGGCGCCGATATCGAAGGGCACAACAACCACGGCTATACCCCGCTGGCGGTGGCGGCCAGCACGGGCGGCCGCATCGACACGCTGCGCCGCCTGATCGCGGCGGGCGCGGAAGTGAACGCGGAGCTGCATGGCGGATCGACCGCGCTGTCGCTGGCATCCGCGCGCGGCAGCGGCGCCGCCGTCGATCTCCTGCTGGCGGCGAAGGCCGACCCCGATACGGACAAGCCGCTGCTGAACGCCGTGCGCTATGGCCGCGGGGATATTGTGAAAAAACTGATCGAGGCCGGCGCGGTAACCGATCTGCACGATTCCGACGGCCGCAGCTTGCTGCATCTGGCCGCCATGCAGGACGCGCAGGAAACCGCCGCGCTGCTGCTGGCAAAGGGCCACGACATCGACCAGCGCGACCGCCAGCACGGCTATACCCCGCTGCAATGGGCGGTTTATTACAACCGCATGCAGATGGTGGAATTCCTGCTGGAACAGGGCGCGGATACGCAGGCGAAGAACAACAAGGGCAACACCGCGCTGCAGCTGGCGCGCGACCGCAACAACGATTCCATCGCCTATCTGCTGGAGCAGCGCGAAAAACCCGTGCGCCCCGGCTATGACCTGCCCGACACGGCGGAAAAGGCGACCGAAAAATGGCTGCCGATGGGCGACGGCAAAATCGCGCAGGTCGGCATCTATCCCGCATTGGAACGGAAACTGACCGAGATTTTCAATTTTGAATCCCGCGAACGCATCGTGATATCCGAAAACCTGCGCACCGGCACCGAAAACATGGCGCAGCCGCAAAGCTTCGACACACTCGAGGAAGCCACGCTGCAAAAAGCGGCCGCCGCCTACCGCAATCTGGGCGGCACGGTCGACGACACGCAGCTGACGCGCCGCAACCTCAACAAGCCGGCGAGGCTTCCGTAATGTTCGACAGCGCGAAAAAATTCATCCAGGCGGTCAAGGACAACGACCTGAAAACCGTCACGCGCTATGTGACGGAATATTATTTCCGCAGCCACAAGCTGGACCTGAACGCGCGCGACGAAGCCGGCCTGACCGCCGTGTCCCATGCGGCAAGGCTGGGGCATACCGATGTCCTCGACATCATGCTGAAATACGGGCTTGATGCGAACCTTGCCGACCGCGAAGGCCATTCGCCGCTTGCCATGACCTTTATCAACAAGCAGCGCGCGGCGACGCAGGTGCTGATCCGGCGCGGCGCGGATGTGAACACCCATGCGGCGGATTACATCACGCCGCTGCATTTCGCCGCGCATCAGGGCGATATCGAAATCGTGAAAATGCTGGTCAGCTACGGCGCGGATATCGACGCCGTCATCACCAATAACGGCTATACGCCGCTGCACTGGGCGGTCATTCAGGGCCATGCGAATGTGGTGGAATTCCTCGTGCAATCCGGCGCGCGCACCGACATGCCCGACAAAAAGGGCCAGACGCAGCTGGACATCGCGACCGTCAAGGGCGCGCATCTGCAGAAAATACTGGAAGCGCCGGTCGCCAAAAACGCGCCCGAAGCAGCCGAACCCGCCTATAGCGGCAACGACAAATGGCTGCGCACCGGCGAACATCAGGTGACGCATATCGGCGACATCCCCGATATCAACCGCCGCCTGACCGAGATTTTCAATTTCGAAACGAGAGAGCGCACCGTCATCAACGAAAACACGCGCAGCGGCGTGGAAACCACTTCCGCGCCTGAAAATTTCGACACGATTGCCGAAGCCGCGCTGCGCAAGGCGCTCGCCGAATTCACCAGACTGGGCGGCCAGGCGAATGAATCCGATGTGATCGGCAAGCGCGGCAACACCGGAAATTCCGGCCCGCAGAAGCCGTTCCGCGTCTAAAAACCAAGCAATAACAGTAGGGTATTATAATACCTCTTGACCGTTTCCCGCATGGTTGGGATAATTCCCCAACACCACAATTACAGCGGGGAAAACGACTTACCACATGGCATTCATCAGCACGAAGAAAACCTTCTTTGCAGCCGCAACATCCGGCGATCTTGATGAGCTTAAATACGGATTGCAGACGGGAACGCCATACCCGATCGACATGAAAAACGCCGAAGGAAAAACCGCGCTGATGATGGCGGCCGAAGCGGGGCAGACCGAAGCGATCAAATACCTCCTCACCCGCAAACCCGACCTGACCCAGACCGACCCCGAGGGCAACACCGCGCTGCTGCTCGCGCTCACCAAGGATAAATCGGCGGCGGCGCTGCTGCTGATCGCGGCGGGATCGGATGTGAACGCGCATAACAATTCCTATACCTATCCCATCCACTGGGCGGCGCATAACGGCGATCTTGATGCCGCCAAGGCGCTGGCGGAAAAAGGCGCGCTTCTGGATGTGCGCAACACCAAGGACGAACGCACCGCGACCTATTACGCCGTCAGCAGCGACCGCGGCGCGATGCTGGAATTCCTGATCGGCGCGGGTGCGCGCACCGATATCCCCGGCAAGGACGATGTAACGCCCGCAAAACTGGCCGCCGAAAAATACCCGCGACTGCAGAAGATTATCGAGACGACCCTGCGCGGCACGCCCGCCGCCGTTCCCGCCGAAACCCCCGCGCCCGCCGCCGCCCCGCCTGCGAATGAAAATAAACCCGCAGCATCGGGCGAGACATGGGCGCTGATGAACCCCGTCACGATCGCCAAAATCGCGGAAATGCCCGCGCTCAACCGCAAGATCACGGAGATTTTCAATTTCGAATCCCGCGAACGCCTGATTATTTCGGAGAACCTGAAGACGGGAGCGGAAACGCTTGGCGTTGCAGAAAACTTTACGACGCTGGCCGATGCCGTGCTGGTGCGCGCAACGGACGAACTGAAAAAAGCGGGAGGGCTGCCGCCGGTGATGGATGACAAGCCGGCAAGCGCAGGGCCGATTGCGAAGTTGAAAATTTAACCCTCGCCACCCCGCACTTGTTGCGGGGTCCAAAAGCGCGTCCGCGCGTCACATAACTCAGAGTCATATGACGGCATGACTGCCTTTTGGATGCCGGAACAAGTCCGGCATGGCGAAATTGAGAATTTAGTTTTATTGCAATAACGGCACTGGATTGCCGCATTTTTAAATCACAAATTTATGAATTTCCGCGGATGTTCCAAGCGGGCCGAATTAAATCTATTAACCCAACCTCAAGGCCTGCTGCCGTATTTACAGGCAAGCCACTCCATTCAGACGCGGGGGGCGTAGCAACAAGAATTTTTACTTGATGACCTTTTGTCAAGGAGGTCACAATAAGTTTATTAACTCGCGCACTCGTACGCTGTCCTTTGTGCCCACGCCTGTATTGGTCCATGCGCGTTTGTAACCCATTAAGGGTCAAGCCGATGTAAACAATGATATCGTCTAATATTAAAGCATATACGCCTTGTTCACGCGGTGCTTTAGCGGACATAGCTAAAGTTCTTTTTTCGGTTAAGTGCCATTCACCGATATCCTGAAATCCTTTATCAAGCAGGAATTTGCTTGGGACTGGTTTCCGCTCTTTTTTAGCTAATGGAATTGTAATTGTCAGTTCATCAGACGTACTTTTCTTTCCGACTTTAATATCAGCATCAACTAATACATTACGAACATGCTGGTAACGAATGCCTAAAATCTTGCTAATCTCTGTACGGTTATATCCAGCTTGCGCTAGCGCACGGATTTTCGCAGACTTAGTTGTTAAATCTTTTGTTATGTTCTCATGTGCGGGCCTGATTTCTTCCACATCGTCCTCCTGTGCTGAAATGATCTATGCCCATCAAGAATTTCACAGCGATCTTTTCTGCGCTAGTCAGATAGTGTTGATAGTATCTAGCGATTTTTGGAGAGGTGTGGTTTTCATGCACTTTCCAATAAGCACAGCAAAAAGGGTCCGGCATAACGCGCGGACCCCTTTCTCAATACCTTAGCGGTGATATTAAACCGATAACAATCTATTCGCCGTCCCTTTCCTTGCGCTTGCGCTCAAGTTTGCGGTGGCGACGAACTGCTTCAGAACGCTCACGCGCCTTCTTCACAGAAGGCTTCTCATAGTGGCGGCGCAGTTTCATTTCGCGGAACAGTCCTTCACGCTGCATCTTTTTCTTCAATGCGCGCAGTGCCTGGTCTACGTTGTTATCGCGTACGATGACCTGTACGATGGTAATCACCCCTTCCCGAATCTCTTTATAAAAGTTGTGCCCTTATTGGCGTCAGAGGTTGTAACACGGCCTTTGCGCCCGTGAAAAGCCTTATATTCCGCGCCGTTTGTGCATTGCAGCACAAAAAGTTGCGCTAGGGTCTTGATTTTTAACATTATTCTTCACGAATTTATGAAAAAAATTGTTGAAATAAAGTTGCCCGACTCGTTATACGATACTACCTTAACGCTGATACGGAATCGAATACAGGGTGGGTCACAGGGCATGCGCGACGCTGTTACGCTGGATGACAAATATACCGAGAAATCGGGCCGCATTTACCTGAACGGGCTTCAGGCCCTGGTGCGCATCCCCATGATGCAGCACGAGCTGGACAAGCAGGCCGGCCTGAAAACCGCCACCTTTATTTCCGGCTATCGCGGATCGCCGCTGGGCGGGCTCGATCAGGCCATCATGCAGGCCAAGAAATTCACCGCAGAACACGAGATCAAATTCGTCCCCGGCGTGAACGAGGATCTGGGCGCAACCGCCGTCTGGGGCAGCCAGCAATTGAACCTTGGCCCCGCCGCGCGTTACGACGGCATCGTCGGCATGTGGTACGGCAAGGGTCCGGGCGTTGACCGCTCCATCGACGTTTTGAAACACGCGAATGCCGCAGGTTCATCGAAACACGGCGGCGTGCTGGCGCTGGCCGGCGACGACCATGCCTGCAAATCATCCACCTTCCCGCATCAATCCGAACATGCGTTTATGCATGCGATGATCCCCATGCTGCATCCGGCGGGGATCGAGGACGCGCTTGAACTGGGCCTGCACGGCATCGCCATGAGCCGTTATTCGGGCGCATGGGCGGGGCTGAAAATCATTTCCGATTTCGCCGACAGCTCGGCATCGGTCAATACCAACCCGTTTGCCATGCAGTTTATCAAGCCCACCGATTTCGCGATGCCGGAAGACGGGCTGAACATCCGCTGGTACGACGCGCCCGTCGCGCAGGAAGAACGCCTTGTGACGCTGAAGCTGCCCGCGGCGCAGGCCTATGCGCGCGCGAACGGCCTCGACCGCCTGACGCTGAACCCCGCCCGCAAACGCTTCGCCATCGTCGCGACCGGCAAGGGCTGGATGGATACGATGCAGGCGCTCGAAGACCTTGGCATCACCAGGGCGCGCGCCGAGGAAATGGGCCTTGCGGTTTACAAGGTCGCCCTCGTCTGGCCGCTGGAAACATCCGGCATCCTCAAGCTTGCCGAAGAAGTCGAAGAATTGTTTGTGGTCGAGGAAAAGCGCGGCCTGATCGAAGAACAGATCAAGAAGGCGCTGTTCAACATGCCCCTGCCCCGCCGCCCGCGCGTGACCGGCAAGATCGACGAACGCGGCGCGCCGCTGCTGCCCGAAACTTACGAGCTTTCGCCCGGCCAGATCGCCGATGCGCTGATCAAGCGCCTGACGCCGATCATGGATACCTCGTCCTTCGCCGGCCGCATGGATATCATCCACAAGAATTTCGACCTGAAGGGTAAACCCTCGCCCGTCGTGCGGATGCCGTGGTTCTGCTCCGGCTGCCCGCACAATACCTCGACCGTGGTGCCGGAAGGTTCCCGCGCGCTTGCCGGTATCGGCTGCCATTACATGACGATGTGGATGGACAGATCCACCATGATGTTCACCCAGATGGGCGGCGAAGGCGTGCCGTGGATCGGCCAGGCGCCGTTCACGGATGAAAAGCATATCTTCACGAACCTTGGCGACGGCACTTATTTCCATTCCGGCCTGCTGGCGATCCGCGCCGCGCAAGCCGCCAAGGTGAACATCACCTATAAAATCCTTTATAACGATGCGGTCGCCATGACGGGCGGCCAGCCGGTCGACGGCCAGCTGACCGTGCCGATGGTCGCATCCCAAGTGCGCGCCGAAGGCATCGAGACGATCTATGTCGTGTCGGACGAGCCCTGGAAATACAAAGGCGTGATGCTGCCAAGCGGCGTGCGCATTACCCACCGCGACGACCTTGACGAAGTGCAGCGCGTTTTGCGCGAAATTCCGGGCGTGACGGTCATGATCTATGACCAGACCTGCGCCGCCGAAAAACGCCGCCGCCGCAAGCGCGGCCTGATGATCGACCCGCCCAAACGCGTTGTGATTAACGAGCGCGTTTGCGAAGGCTGCGGCGATTGCGGCAAGAAATCGAACTGCCTGTCGATTGCGCCCGTCGAAACCGAATTCGGCCGCAAGCGCCAGATTGACCAATCCAGCTGCAACAAGGATTTTTCCTGCGTGAAGGGCTTCTGCCCCAGCTTCGTCACCGTGCATGGCGGGGGATTGAAGAAACCCGAAGCCGCAAAAATCGGCAACGAGGTCGAGGAATATTTTGCGGCGATGCCGATGCCCGCCATCGGCGACCTGTCGAGCCCCTGCGCGATCCTCGTCAACGGCGTGGGCGGCACGGGCATCGTGACGGTCGGCGCTATTCTGGCGATGGCGGCGCACCTTGAAGACAAGGGTGCCACCACCATGGACCAGACCGGCCTTGCCCAAAAGGGCGGCGCGGTCACGAGCCATATCCGCATCGCGAAAACCCCCGACGCCATCAACACCGTCCGCATCGGCATCGCGGGCGCGAACGTCATCATCGGCGCGGATTTGCTGGTGACCGCCGATGGCGACTGCCTGTCGAAAATCCGTCAGGGCGAAACCAAAATTGTTTTGAACACCCACAAGGCGCAGACGGGCGAATTCACCCGCAAGCCGGACTGGAACATCCCGTCGAAATCCATCATCTCGTCCATCGCGGAACTGACGGGCAAGGACAACCTGTTCGTCCTCGACACCTCGCAGATCGCGACCGCTCTGATGGGCGATTCGATTGCGACCAACATGTTCATGCTGGGCTATGCGTGGCAAAAAGGCCTGATTCCGCTCGGCCATGACGCGATCATGAAGGCGATTGAACTGAACGGCGTGTCGATCGGCATGAACCAGCAGAGCTTTACCTGGGGCCGCCGCGCCGCATGGGATATCGCCAAGGTCGAAGAACTGGCCGCGCCCAAGAAAACCGCCGACGGTTCCGACCGCCACCGGCAGATTTCGACCTCGACCGAAGAAACCATCGACCGCCGCATGATGTCGCTGACCGGATACCAGAACGCGGCCTATGCGGAAAAATACAAGGAACTCGTCGATGCCGTGCGCACCGCCGAAATCCGCGTCAAGGGCAACCCCGGCAAGCTGACCGAAGCCGTGGCGCGTTACTATTACAAGCTGATGGCCTACAAGGACGAATACGAAGTCGCCCGCCTGCATACCGACGGGCAATTCCTGAGCCAGCTGAAGAACACCTTCGACGGCGATTACAAACTGCGCTTCCACCTTGCCCCGCCGCTGCTCGCAAAACGGGACGCAGTGACGGGCGAACTCCAGAAAATGGAATTCGGCGCGTGGATTTTGCCGGTGTTCGGCATCTTGGCCAAACTCAAGGGCCTGCGCGGCACGCCGCTCGATATCTTCGGCTATACCCATGAACGCCGCATGGAACGCCAGCTGATCAAGGATTACCGCGCGACGATCGAGGGGCTGCTGCAAGGCCTGACCGACCGCAATTACAATGTCGCGGTCGATATCGCCAGCATCCCGGAACATATCCGCGGCTATGGCCACGTGAAGGAAGCGCACCTGAAGAAAGCGAAAGAAGCGGAAGCCGCGCTTCTCCTCAGCTTCAACAGGCCGATCCAGCCGGAGCAGAAAAAGGCCGCCTGATATAGTTTAGGTTTTCGACAGCAGCCGCAGGCGGATTTGCCAGCCCTGGCTGCGTTCCTGCGGCATCACGTAATTATCCGAC
Source organism: Alphaproteobacteria bacterium (assembly GCA_020853455.1). GTDB lineage: Bacteria > Pseudomonadota > Alphaproteobacteria > Micavibrionales > UBA2020 > JAPWJZ01. Next base: position 9,278 of record JADYYV010000222.1, read on the forward strand.
GATACCGGTTTCCAGATGGGCATAGGCCCGCCATCCTCGCTGCCGAAGCCGTTCGACGCGAAGAAGAACAGCGGCATCGCGAAGGCGAGGATGATAAAATACATTTTGTATTTGTTTAAAAGCCCGATTGATCTTTTCATGGACACGACCCCTTTTCTTTTTACTCATGGAAGCGTCCCCCGATGTTTCCTTATCTCCAGTATATCACCGGAATTTTTAACATCGGTTTAAGTATAGATAGAATTGTTTACAAATGATGACGACGCGGGATGCCGCGTTCATGATTGTGAAATACGGATTTTCTTACGCCGCGTGGTGCGCGACTTCGATATTCAGCGCCGCGGCCAGCAGCGCCTTGGTGTAATCCTCGCGCGGGTGTTCGAACACTTGCGCAGCAGGGCCGCTTTCGACGACCTTGCCGTTGCGCATCACCATCACGTCATGCGACATCGCCTTCACCACGCGCAAATCATGGCTGATGAACATATAGGCAAGGTTGTGGTCGCGCTGCAATTTGCGCAGTAGGTCGACGATCTGCGCCTGCACCGACATATCCAGCGCCGATGTGGGCTCGTCCAGTATCACGAATTTCGGGTTCAGCACCATCGCGCGCGCAATCGCAATGCGCTGCCGCTGCCCGCCCGAAAATTCATGCGGATAGCGATGCCGCGTCTCGGGGGCGAGTCCGACTTCCCTCAAACCCGCCACCACCTTCGCGTCACGCTCCGCCGCGTTCATCTGCGGGAAATGCACCAGCAGGCCTTCCTCGATAATCTGCGCGACCGACAGGCGCGGGCTGAGCGAGCCATAAGGGTCCTGAAACACGATCTGCATGTCGCGGCGCAAGGGGCGAATTTCCTTATCGCTCATGTCATTCAGCGATTTTCCGTTGAACTGCACCAGCCCCTGGCTTTGCAGCAGGCGCAGCAGCGCAAGGCCGAGCGTCGTCTTGCCCGATCCGGATTCACCGACAACACCGACAGTCTGCCCCGGGCGGATGGCGACATTGATGCCGTCAACGGCGCGCACGTAATCGGTCGTGCGGCGGAAAATGCCGGTCTTGATCGGGAAATGCACCTTCAGGTCGTCGGCCTTCAATATCGGCGCGGCGTTCGCATCGAAGGGCAGCGGATTGCCGTGCGGCTGCGCGGCCAGCAGCATTTTGGTGTAATCATGCTGCGGATTGGCGAACAGCGATTTCGTTTCCGACAATTCGACGATATCGCCGTGATACATGACGGCCACGCGGTTGGCCATTTTGCGCACGATCGACAGGTCATGCGTGATCAGCATGATCGCCATGCCCATTTTCTGCTGCAGCTCCAGCAGCAGTTTCAGGATTTGCGCCTGCACGGTCACATCGACTGCCGTGGTCGGCTCGTCCGCGATCAGCAGGTCGGGCTCGTTCGCCAAAGCCATCGCGATCATCACGCGCTGCCGCTGACCGCCGGAGAGTTCATGCGGATACGCGCCCAGGCGCTGCGTCAGCTTTGTCAGCCCCACCAGCTCCAGCAGCTCGATCACGCGTTTGCGCGCGGCGTCGGGCTGCATTTTCTTGTGCAGGAACAGCGCTTCGGCGATCTGTTTTTCGATCGTGTGCAGCGGGTTCAGCGACGTCATCGGTTCCTGAAAGATCATCGCGATCTTGTTGCCGCGGATGGTGCGCAGCACAGCGTCGCCGGCGCCCATCAATTCCTGTTCCCTGAACCTGATCGACCCGGACGGATGCTTTGCCACCGGATAGGCCAGCAATTGCAGGACGGACAGCGCCGTCACCGACTTGCCGGAGCCTGATTCCCCGACCACCGCCAGCGTTTCGCCCTTTTCGATGGAAAAGGAAATGTTTTTCACGGCATGCGTGACCTGGCTGCCATTCACAAAATCGACCGAGAGGTTTTTGACATCCAGCAGGGGCATTACATCATCCTTTGAAAATCTTACGCGGATCAAACGCGTCACGCACCGCTTCGCCGATAAAGGTCAGCAGGCTGAGCATAATAGCCAGAGAGAAAAAAGCGGTCATCCCGAGCCAGGGCGCCTGCAAATTATTTTTTCCCTGAGACAGTAATTCTCCCAACGACGGGGAACCCGGGGGCAATCCAAAGCCGAGGAAGTCAAGACTCGTCAGCGTGGTCACAGATCCCGCCAGAATAAAAGGCAACATCGATAGCACGGAAACCATCGCGTTCGGAAGCGCGTGCTTGAACATGATGGCAGGCGTGGTGACACCCAGCGCCTTGGCCGCGCGAATATAGTCGAGATTGCGTGCCTTCAAAAACTCGATGCGCACCAATCCAACCAGTTCCATCCAAGAAAACAGCAGCATGATGCCAAGAACGGTGAAGAAACTCGGCGTTATGATGCTTGCAAAAATGATCAGCAAGAACAATACCGGCATACCGGACCAAATCTCAATAAAGCGCTGGGTCAGCAGATCGAACCACCCCCCAAAATATCCTTCCATCGCGCCCACAGTAATACCGATGGCTGAACTGATTATCGTCAGAATAAACCCGAAGATCACTGAGATACGAAAACCATAAATAAGCCGCGCCAAGACGTCACGTGCCTGATCGTCGGTACCGAGCAGATTCTCGCGGGTCGGTGGGGACGGCGCGGGCACATTCAGGTTATAATTGATCGTCTGGTAAGAATAGCGGATGGGCGGCCAGATCATCCATCCCTTCTTGTTGATGAGTTCGGCAACAGCGGGATCGCGGTAATCGGCTTCCGTTTCAAATTCTCCGCCAAACTGGGTTTCCGGATAGGATTTGAAGATAGGAGCATAGTAGCCGCCGTCGTAACTGACAAAAATCGGCTTGTCATTCGCAACCAGCTCCGCGCACATACTGAGGGCGAAAATTGCCGCAAATATCCAAAGGGAGAAATAACCACGACGATTGCGCTGAAATTGAGATAAACGGCGCTTAGCGATTGACGAAAACTCCATCACCGGCTCCCCTGCGCATTAAAGTCGATGCGGGGGTCAACCCATGTCATCAACAGGTCGGAAAACAGCTTGATAAGAAGCCCCATCAAGGTGAAAACATAGAGCGTTCCGAACATAACCGGGTAATCCCGGTTGATAACCGACTCAAAACCTAGCAATCCCAGCCCATCAAGCGAAAAAATGGTTTCGATGAGGAATGCGCCGCCAAAGAAAATCCCCAGTAAAGCGCCCGGCAGGCCCGCGATAATAACAAGCATGCCGTTTCGGTACACGTGACCGTAAAGAACCCTGTGCTCTGTCAGGCCCTTTGCGCGCGCCGTTTGCACATACAGCTTGTTAATTTCTTCGAGGAACGAGTTTTTAGTAAGGATCGTAAGGCCCGCAAAACCGCCAATTGTCAACGCTATCACCGGCAGGGTGATGTGCCAGAGATAGTCAAAAATGCGTTTTGACCACGACATGTCCTGCCAGCCGTCCGAAACGATTCCGCGCAACGGGAATATATTCCAGTATTGGCCTCCGGCAAAAAGGACGATGAGTAAAATCGCAAAAAGAAACGGAGGAATTGAGTACCCGATGATGATGACGGCAGATGTCCAAGTGTCAAAAGGCGTACCATCCTTGACCGCCTTACGGATGCCAAGAGGAATAGAGATGATATACGCGAAAAATGTCGTCCACAGCCCCAGCGTGATTGAGACGGGCAGCTTATCCAGAACAAGATCAATCACCGCGCGGTCCTGGAAATAACTGTTGCCGAAATCGAAGGTGAGATAATTTTTCAGCATCAGCCAGAAACGCTCGTGCAGTGGCTTGTCGAAGCCGAACTGCTTTTCGAGGCTCTTGATGAATTCGGGGTCGAGCCCCTGCGCGCCGCGATACTTTGATCCGCCGCTGCCCGACATTGCCATTTGCTGCTGCTGTGACTGGATGCCGGTATCCGTGCCGCCACCGGAAAAACGCTGCGTGGCGGAAGTATCCATGCCTTGAAGCCGCGCGATGATCTGTTCGACTGGCCCGCCCGGCGCCAGCTGCACAATCAGGAAGTTGAGCAGAAGGATGCCGAATAGCGTCGGTATCATCAGCAGCAAGCGGCGTATCGTGTATGCGAGCACGGCGGCGTTATCCCTTCGGACGCTATTCTTTTTTCAGGGTTTTCAGGCGTTCGGCCACGGTTGCGGCTTTTTTCGCGTCGAACCACCAGTTGTCGGGGATGCCGAGGCCGTATTTGGGCGTGATGTCGGGGCGGCCGAATTTGTCCCAATAGGCGATGCGGAAGTAATCGATATGCCAATGCGGGATCAGGTAATAGCTCCACAGCAGCACGCGGTCGAGCGCATGCGTGGCGGCGACCAGTTCCTCGCGGTCTTTTGCCGTGATGATCATGTCGATCAGTTCATCGACCACAGGGTCCTTGATGCCGATCAGGTTGCGGCTGCCCTTGACGTTCACCTTGTCCGAGCCCCAGAAATCGCGCTGTTCGTTGCCGGGCGACAGCGACTGGCCGAAGGTGCCGACCGTCATGTCGAAATCAAAACCGTCCATGCGGTTCTGGTACTGCGTCGGGTCGATGGTGCGCACGGTCACGACCGCGCCCAGTTTTTTCAGGTTCGCGACAAACGGGCCGACCCAGCGTTCGAACATCGGGCTGGAGAGCAGGATTTCGAATTTCATCACCTCCGCGCCGCGCACCAGCACCTTGCCGGCGCCCACGCGCCAGCCGGCCTCGGCCAGCAGGCGTTTTGCCATCGACAGGTTGTCGCGCATATCGGCGCCGGAACCGTCGGTTGCGGGGCTTTTGAATTCATCGACGAAAATTTCGTTCGGGATTTTGCCGCGGTATTTTTCGAGGATCTCCAGCTCGCGCCCCTGCGGACGGCCGGTCGCCGCCAGCTCGGAATTGTCGAAGTAGCTGTTGGTGCGCTTGTAGGAGCCAAACGCGAACTGCTTGTTCGACCATTCGAAATCGAAGGCGTAACCGAGCGCGCGGCGCGTGAGCGCGTCGGCGAAGATGGGCCTGCGCGTGTTGAAGATGAAGCCCTGCATGCCCGACGGCAGGCTGTGGTGGATTTCGTCTTTCTTGATCCAGCCTTCCTTGACGGGGATGGTGTTGTATTCGGCATTCCACGCCTTGGCCTGATTTTCGGCGCGGAAATCGTATTCGCCCGCGAACAGCGCCTGCAGCAGCACGGTTTCGTCGCGGTAGAGGTCGTACACGATGGTATCGAAGTTGTACTGCCCCTTGTTCACCGGCAGGTTTTCGGCCCACCAGTTTTTGACGCGTTCATAGGTGATGCGCTTGCCGGCATCGACAGACTTGATTTTATAGGGGCCGGAGCCGATCGGCGCGTCCAGCGTCGTCGCGTCGAATTTCCTGCCTTCCCAGTAATGCTTGGGCAGCACCTGCATTTCGCCCATGATGAGCGGCAGTTCGCGGTTGCCCGCCATGCTGAAGGTGAATTTCACGCGTGTCGGCGTTTCCGCCTTCGCCTCTTTCACATTGGCGTAATAGGCGCGATAGAACGGGTGGCCTTCCTTCATCAGCGTGTTGAAGGTGAACACGACGTCGTCGGCGGTCAGCGGCTGGCCGTCGCTCCATTTGGCTTCCTTGCGCAGGTTGAACGCGACCCAGCTGCGGTCTTCGGGCATTTCGATGCTTTCGGCGACCTGACCGTATTGCGTGAAGGCCTCGTCATCCGATTTCGACGTCAGCGGCTGGTAAATCATGCCAAGGCCCGGGGCGGGAACGCCCTTGATGATAAAACCGTTCAGCGTGTCGAACGTACCCGCGGCGGCAAGGCGGATCTGGCCGCCTTTCGGCGCGTCGGGGTTGGTGTAGTCGAAATGCTTAAAATCGGCGGCGTATTTCGGCTCGCCATGCATGGCGACGGCGAATACAGGCGCGGGCGCGGCAGTTTCCTGCGCGGCGGCGATACCGGAAACCGTCAGCAGGCAAGCGATTGCCAAACCCTTGACCAGACTGGTGCGCGCCATTTAAATCTCCTGATAATCCAACGAGTTACTTGCAGATGCCGTAGCGCATACTATACCCCCCTGCGATAGGCGATGCAAGGCGCGGAAATTCAACATTTTTCAGGCGTTTCGGGGGCGGCGGAAACGAAAACCGCCGGGTTTTCGGCCCGGCGGTTTTTATCGTATCGGTATCGGCTGCGGCTAGGTCTGGTAACCGCGCTTGCCGGTCAGTCCTTTTTCCCACGGCATACGGATATATTTGGCGTTTGACTGTTCCTTGAACTTGGCGGCCAGGAAGTCGCCCTGCTTGTCGGGGTCCATCTTGTTGAACGCGGCCTTGTCTTTCGCGCTCAGGCCGTCGATCGTGTCGCTGCGGTCCTGCGCGGCCTGTTTGCGTTCCTGTTCGGTCATCACCTTGTCCTTGGCGTTCGACTTCATGTTGTCGGCGCGGCTGGCGATCTGCTGGCGTTCGGCCGCCAGCGCATCCGCATCCTTGATCGCCACATCGCCCTTCGGCTGCATCTGGCCGATGACGCGCGTTGCCGCGTACATGTTGCCGTCATGGCCTTGGCCCAGCGACGACGAGATGCTGCGATCCGGCGAGCCGCCCATCCAGCGGATCAGGTTTTCCGGGAAGATATCGAGCAGCTTGAACGACGTGTTCGCCGCCGTATACAGCGTGCCGAGGTAAATGACCGAATAACAGACCTTGGCGACCAGCGCCATGAAGTAGTTGTTCGACGAAATGACCGACGACGCGCCCTGGCTGAAGGTCGTGTGGAAATAAACCGCGAAGGTGTTGTAAATCAGCATGCCGCCGACGAAGCCCATGACAGTCAGCACGGGGCGCATCAGCACGTTCAGCCACATGATCCACGCCGTGCGCAGCTGCGGCTGCCCCGCCGTCAGGCCGTCCCCCGTGGAAACAAGGTGCGCCAGCGCCGCGACCGGCACCATGACCACCGCTTCGAACACCGACACCATCCAGGTCAGCACCGAGAAAGCGACGCGCAGGAACGGCAGCACGGGCAGATAGAAGGAAATCATCAGGCCCGACACGATCATCGCCGTGCCGATGGTGGCAAAGGCGTTGAGCAGCGAGGAAACCGCCACACCGATACCAAGCGAGAAGCCGAAGCCTTTCAGCGTCGATACCGCCTGCACCAGCGTCACGCCGCCCCACAGCAGGGCGCCCGTGCCCAGCACGCTATGGCCGGTATTGGCCAGCTGCGCGAGCGGGTAAGTGCCGGTCGCGGCAAGATCCACCGCGCGGAAGATAAACGCGCCGCCATAGCTGGGCACGAAGAAGCGCGCCAGCGTGGCCGCGATGTTGTTGTCGCCGCCCGACAGGTTTTTAAAGGCCGCCATCAGGTTTTTCAAAGAACCGCTGGTGCCGGTATTGATGTCGCGGCCGCCGGTTGCAGCCGTGTTCAGGGTGCGGCCGGGGGTGCCGGGCGCGGTCGAGTTCGCCCACCATTTGTCGTAGCCGTCGAGCGCGCCCAGGACTTTTTCCTCGAGGCCCGAGATGCGGCACGAACGGCCGATGATTTTCGATCCGATGCAGCGCAGCCAGCCCGAGCCGCCGGCGCCGATCCAGACGGAGCCCGGTTCAACCGTCGCGGTCGGCTGCTGCGCGCCAGCCATCAGGCTGTTCATGTTGGTGATGTCCTGATACCACATGCCCATGCCGGCCCAGCCGCGCGCCTGCATCTGCGCGACCATCGGGCCGCCGATATAGGTCGTCAGCGCCGTTTTGCCGGGTCCTTCGTAGGCGGTCATGATATCGGTCTGCAACTGGTTCGCCATCGCCTGCTGTTCGGCCATGGTGGGGTCCGCCGCCGCCGCCGCCGTCGTCGCGGCGTCGCATTGCGGGATCGCGGAAACGGGGCTGGTGCCGGTGCCGCCGTCGGGGAATTTGCGGGCGACATAGCGGCAGGCGAAACGGCGCGCCATTTCGATGACCGTGCCGCCGGAACCCATCGCGCTGGTCGCGCTGTCCTGCATCGCAGGTTCAAGCGCGCCGCGCATCGCGTTGCGGAAGGCGCGCGCCGCGATCGTGAAGTTGGGCGCGGCGTTGTAATCGGTACCGCTGACGATCGGGGTGGACAGCGACATCGGGGTCGAAGGCACCGCCGCCGACCAGTTGAGGAACTTGTCCATGTCGTCGGAGGTCGATGCGGTCGAATAGCTGATCGTGCCGCAGACGTTGGATCCGGTGTTGTTGGTATAGCGGTTCGTGATGGTGCCGAGGTTCGGCGTCACATCCTGCACGCGGCGGATCACCTGGTCGGCCGGCAGGCCGCCCTGCGTCTGTTGCAGGTAGGTGTTGAACGCCACCTGGCACACCATCACCTTGCCGATGCTGTTGACCAGCGATGTCGCGTTATTGACAGCAAACGGCGCCAGCAGCGACTGGTCGCCCACCACGCCCGCCACATATTGCGACCAGGCGCGCGTGCCGAAGTTGGAACCCCATTCGGCCAGTTTCATCACCGCGTACTGGCCCGACGAAAAGCCCGAACCCAGCGGGAACAGCAGGCCCAGCGCGAACATCACGCGGATCGGCGCCCAGACCATGTTGTGGCGGCCGCCGCCGAACACGCCGGTTTTCGCAGTGTCGATCACGATGGATACGATCATCCACAGCATCATGACGCAGGCGATCGTGATGACGCCGGTGTTGTAGGCGCCCATCATGCCGGCCAGCGCGTTTTGCAGCGCGCCGCCGTTGGGCGTGTCGGCCGCGGCCTGGCGCAGGATCTTGTCCAGCACCATCAGGCCGTAATCGGTCGAGATATTGTTGTTCGCAACGCGCGAGTCGAACAGGCCGCCCGCGCCGGTGATGGCGCCCACGTTGCCGATATTGGTCTGGCCCGCGCCCGCGCCATAGGGGTTGCCGGGATGCGTGAAGAACAGCTGCGCCTGCGCGACCTCGCCGACGCCCAGGAAGATGCGGGCGAAGAACGTGCCGATGGTGGCGGTCAGGGTGACGATCATCATGACGACGACGGTGAACATGCCGTACTGGTACATGCCGGTGCGGCGCGTGGTGCGCAGGTTGAACCAGACATCGCCCATCATTTTGGTGAATTTGGTATTGGGCACGCCTTCGGCGCCGTAATTGACGGCGGGATGGTCTTCGGGCAGCAGCGAGGCCTGCACCAGCACCTGCGCCATGATGCGCATGAACACGGGGTAAATATGCGAGAAGCCGCGGAAGCACAGGCTGAACTGCGGCAGGAACATGAAGGCGGCGACGGCCGAGCCCTTGATGCGGAACGGCTTGCGCTTGCCCTCCGCGATCTCTTTCTTCTCGAGGGCGCGTTTTTCGGCATAGGGGCTGGCGGCTTTTTGAACGTCGGTCAGCTGGCTGCGGACTTTTGCGCGCGCGCCGGTTGCGAATCTCTCGACGGCGGCATCGGCCTTTTTGTCCTTGCGAAGCTCCGCCAGTGCGCGAAGACCGTCCGCAATTAAACCCTTATGCTTGGAATCGCTCATGGTTTTGCCCTGCAAATAAAGACCGGAACCTATATCAGGCTTATTCTTTCATGATACGCCTTTTTCTTAAAACCGTCAAATTTATGGACATTTATGCAAAATTTTAGCGGCCTGAATTGGCAAGTAATCTCATATAGTTAACAAAAACCTAACCGCGGCGCATGCCCGCCCCGCCCCCTGAAAAGACACCGCCGGGCAGGTGCCCGGCGGTGCGTTATCATTCCTTGCGGATCAGCCTGGCCGGTCAGATCTTGAACAGCTTGCTGGCCAGCGCGTCGTTCGCCTTGATCAGGTCGTTCAGCTTGCTTTCGCTTGCCGTACCCTTGGCGACCAGGCCGCGCAGCACGCTTTCGGCGTATTTCGCGTCCGAGAACTGCTCGCGCTTGTTCATATCGGCGTTTTTCCAGGCGGTGCGCTGTTCGGCGGTCATTTCGTTTTCCGCCGCACGGTCGCGCGATTCCACCAGTTTGCCATGCGCCAGGGCGACCGCCGCTTTCTCGTCGCGGGTCATGAAGCCCCATTGCGTGTTGATGTCGGATCCGGCGTTTTTCTGCTCCCACATCGCCTGCGTATAGCCGATGGTTTTCTTGGGTTCGCGGGTCGCGTCATCCAGCGCCGCGCCGTCGAGGCCCAGCTTGTTGAGCAGGTTGATCTCGTCCTGCGCCTTCATATAGCCGAACATCGCGTCGGTGCCCGATTTGCCCACGCCGGGCGCGAACAGTTCAGGGTCGGTTTCGTAATAGCGGCGGACGAAGCTGTCTTTTTCCGCATCCGACATGCCGACATAGTTCACGGCGTCGGCGCCCGACATCTGGCGTTCGATTTTCTGGCGCACGGTTGCCAGCTGTTCCGCGTTCATCAGGTCCATGCCGGAGCCGCCGCCGCCCGCAAGAGCGCCGTCCAGCGCGCTGTCGGAGATGGAAGCGCCTGCCAGCTGGCCGCGGCCGACCGACGGGCCGTCCAGCTCGCGGAAGCCCTGATCGTTGTCGCGGTGGCCGCGCTGGCCGTGGCCCGCGAGCCTTTCGCCCAGATGCGTACCGATAGCGGATATCTGACTGCCGCCCGCATTGCGGGAGAACCAGTTGCGGGGGTTCATGCCCGCATGGAAGTTCAGGCCGGCGAGGCTGTTGGTCGACTTGAAGGTCGCCTTGCCGTCGGTGACGAGGCTGTAGCCGATGCCGCGCTCGAAGCCGAAGCGTTTATAGTTCTTGTTCTCCTGCTCGAGGAATTTGTGCTGCAGGAAGCGGTCCTGGTCGCGCGGCGACATGCTGGACATGCGCTCGCGTTCCTCCGCGGTCATGCGGGAACGGGCAAGCTGCATGTCGGATTCCTTGCGGGCAAGCTTGCTGTCGGTCAGCAGCTCGTTGCGCACGCCCATCGCGGCGGCGCGCGACGCGACGCTGTTGGCGTTGCGCAGGTTGGTCAGGTCGTCGTCCGACTTGATCAGGTTGCGCACGTTCCAGCCCTGGGACATCGGGATCGCCTGTTCCAGGTTTTTGATCATGGTCGCACCGGCGAAGCCGAGGCCGCCGCCGATGTTGGAACGGCCGTCCAGCAGCGCGGTATCCTGTTTCGCGCCCCATTCGCCGAGCCAGCGCATCAGGTGGTTGGGGAACACGTCCAGAAGCTTGAACGAGGTGTTCGCCGCCGCATACAGCGTGCCGAGGTAAATGACCGAATACGCGACCTTGGCGAGGATCTGCATCGGATACCAATGCGTGGACATCACCGACGCCGCGCCCTGTTCGAACGTCGTGTGGAAAAACACGGCGAAGGTCGAATAGCACAGCATACCGGCGATAAAGCCGAACACGGTCAGGATCGGGCGCATGAAGACGTTGAACCAAAGCGTCCAGGCCGTCCGCCCGTGGTTGCCCATCAGGCCGGGCCCCATCGTGGACAGGTGCGTCAGCGCCGCCACCGGCACCATCACGACAGCCTCGAACACCGAGGTCAGCCAGGTGAGGACGGAGAACGCGACGCGGATGAAGGGCAGCGCCGGCAGGTAGAAGGACATCACGCAGCCCGCCAAAATCATCATCGAGCCGACGGAGGCAAGCGCGCCCATCAGCGCCGAGAAGGCAAGACCTTTACCGAGCGAGAAGCCCGCGCCGTCGATCGTGGAAACCGCCTGCAGGATGGAAACGCCCGTCCACAGCAGCGCGCCGATGCCCAGCACGCTATGGCCGGTATCCGACAGCTGCGCCAGCGGATAGGTGTTGGTGGCCGACAAATCGACCGCCTTGAACAGGAACACGCCGGCCGCGCGCGGGAAGATAAAGCGCGTCAGCACGGTCAGGATGCCGTTGTCGCCGATCGACACGTTGCCGATCCACGACAGGATCGAGCCGATGGAGGAGCCGACGGAGGGGTTCAGTTCCTGGTTGGCGGTGGTCGCCGCCTGACCGGTCTTGCCGGGCGCGCCGGCCAGGCCGGAAACGCCCCACCAGCGGTCATATTCGTTCATGACCGAAAACACCTTGTCCTCGAGGCCGGAGATTTTGCACTGCTCGCCGGATTCGTTCGAGTCACCCGCGCAGCGCTCCCAGCCCGCGCCGCCGGAACCCGACCAGATCGAGCCGGGCTCGACCGTCGCCATCGGTTCCTGCGCCGTATACTGCACGTTGTTCAGGTTCGCGATGTCCTGATACCACATCGCCATGCCCGCCCAGCCGCGCGCCGACATTTCTGTCATCATCGGGCTGGCCGACGTCGTGCCGATATAGTTGTTCAGCGCGCCGCGTCCGCCGCCCGTATAGGCGGCCATCATCGCGGCCTGCATCGTGTTCAGCATGGTCTGGTGCGACGACACGTCGGGGTCGGTCGCGGCGGCTGCCGCGCCCGGGCACATCGGAATGTCGGCCACGGGGTTGCCCGCGCCGCCGCCGTCGCTGAAACGGCGCGCCACGAACTGGCACGCGAAAGTGCGCGCGTCGTTGATAACCGATCCCGCGCCCGCGCCCGTCGGCGTATCGACAAGGTCGGCCGCCAAAGCGCCGCGCATCGCGTCGCGGAAGCCCTTCACGGCGGTCGTCATGCCGACGTTTTTATAGTTGTTGTCCGGCATGGTCGCGGTCGAGGTGGAAGCGGTCATCGCCGTGTTCGGGGTCGCCGTGCTCCAGTCGAGGAACTGGTTGTTGTCGTCCGGCGTCGCGGCGGTCGCGTATTTGATCGCGCCGCAGATGTTGTTGGCCGTGTTGTTGCTGTAGCGGTTGGTGATGTAAAGCTGGCTTTGCTGGGGCGTGCCGGGCGCGCCGCTCATGGTGTCCTGCTTCAGCTCGATCACCTGGTCGGGGTCGAGCGCGCCGGTGCGCTGCTGCAGGTATGTGTTATACGCCGCCTGACACACCATGATCTTGCTGATCGAGGTCACGACGTTGGTGTTGTTGTTGACGGTATAGGGCGACAAAAGCGTCTGGTTGCCGACGACGGAGGCGACATAGGTCGCCCAGCCGCGCGTACCGAAGTTGGAGCCCCATTCGGCGAGTTTCACGACCATGTACTGGCCGCCGGAGAAACCGGCCGAGCCCAGCGGGAACATGATGCCAAGCGCGAACAGCACGCGGATCGGGACCCACACCATGTTGTGGCGGCCGCCGCCGACGGTGCCGGTTTTCGCGGTGTCGATGATGACGGAGATCACCATCCAGCCGATCATCAGGCAGGCCACGACCAGCATGCCGGAGTTGTAAATCTGCATCAACCCGCCGAGCGCGTTTTGCAGCGCGCCGCCGGTCGGGTTGCTGGCCATGCCCTGGCGCAGCACCTTGTCGAGCGCCATCAGCGCATAGTCGGTGGAAATGCCGTTGCCCTGCACGCGCAGGTCGAACAGGCCGGAAGATCCGGCGATCGTGCCGGCGGTCGCGTCCAGCTCGGTCACGCCCTGCCCCTTCAGGTACGGGTCGCCGGGGTGGCGGAAGGCTTCGAAGATCTGCGCCTGCGCAACCGCGCCGACACCCAGGAAGATACGCGCGAAGAACGCGCCCAGCGACGCGGTGAACGCCATGATCATCATCATGACCGCGCCGAACATCGTCCATTGATAGGTGGTTGCGCGGTTGGTTTTCAGGCGGAACCAGACTTCGCCCAGAAGTTTGCGGAAGCTGTAGGATTTTTTGGTGATCGCATCCGCCTCGAGCGCGGGGTGAGTCGCGGGAATCAGCGACACTTCGGCGAACATCGTCGCCATCGTGCGGATAAACGCGGGGTAAAGATGCGACATGCCTTCAAAACACATGCGGAATTGCGGCAGGAACACGAAAGCGGCGGTCGATTTTGCCTTGATCTGGGGGGCGCGCATATTGGCCATCGCATCGCGGATGCGGCGTGCGAGGTAAGGGTTGACCTTGAGCTCTTCTTCGGCCGGAATGCCTTGATTAAGCTTAGGTTTGACCATGCGTTTCATGCGTGATGCCCCGAGAAAATAGTTCCACACACCTAAATCAGGCTTATTCCTTCATTCTACGCCTTTTTCTTAAAACCGTCAAATTTACGGGCATTTATGCAAAATTTTACAGGTACATAAGTACCCCAGCCCGGGCCGTCAAAAGAAAACCGCCGGACCTTGCGATCCGGCGGTGATTTCTTTGTCTGTCGCCAGACCCTTAGGCCTTGGTGACACCGGTGGTTTTGGGACCGGGGCCATTGCTCTTCAGGTTGAAGTTGGGCTTCATCTGGCCGAGCAGCTGGGTACCGGCCAGCATCATGCCGTCGTTATGGTCGTCCATGCTATGGTCAGGCGAGCCGCCCATCCAGCGCATCAGGGCCGAGGGGAACATGTCCATCAGCTTGAACGAGGTGTTCGCAGCCGTGTACAGCGTGCCCAGATAGATGACCGAATATGCCACCTGCCCCAGGATCATCATGAACGGGTTACCGTTCGAGGCCAGAACCGCAGCCGAACCCTGGCTGAAGGTCGTGTGGAAATAGACCGCGAAGGTAGTAAAGATCAGCATCCCCGCGACGACGCCGAACACGACCAGA
>JADYYV010000223.1 GCA_020853455.1 Alphaproteobacteria bacterium
GCCCGCGATGGTCGCCCATTCGGACAGCAAGCTTTAACCGCCATGATTTTTGGGCTATGATAACGCCCAAAGGGATTGCCGCATGAAAAAGCTTTTCGCGATTTTGTCATTCGTCCTGATGCTGCCCGCACTTGCGCAGGCCGAACGCCCCGCCGCGATGTATTCCACCCCCGACCTGTCGGACAAAAAATATTACACCTGCGAGGTGGACACCGACTGCCGCGCCGCCACCCTGCCCTGCGGCCGCGTCGCCGTGGTGAACAACCGCAATTTCGAACAGGTGCAGGGCTGGTACAAATTCGCTGAATCGAAATACAAATGCATGGATGCTGCGCCCCGCCAGGAAGCGAACAACATCGCCTGCAAGCAGAACATGTGCACCGCCGATATTCGCGAAGTGTCGAAAGTGCTGCCCGACAGCCCCGTGACCCGCAACCCGCAATATTGCGAAACGATCGAGGATTGCGCCTATGTGAACGGCCCATGCAACAAGAAAATCATCATCAATAAAATCTACCGCGACAACCTGCAAAAGGATTACGACCGCCTGCGCGACCTGCGCAAGGAAAACTGCTTCTGGCCCGATGGCCGCACCGTGCGCCAGTTCACCTGCGAGAAAAACACCTGCGGCGCAATCCTCGAGATCCCCAATGAAGCCGGCTGGCGCAAGCCGACCGACATGAAGGAACTGGAAAAACAAAAAGCGCTGGAAAAATAGACCGAATAAGCGTATTTAGCGGATACCATGTCCTATAACAATTTCCAGCTGCAAGCCCCCGCGAAAATCAACCTGTTCCTGCATATCACGGGCAAGCGCGACGACGGCTATCACCTTGTGCAAAGCGTGATGGTATTCGTCGATGTGGGCGACAAGATCGATTTCGCGCCGCATGACACGCTGTTTCTGGATGTCGAAGGTCCCTTCGCGGGCGAAATGCCGCAGGCGCATGACAACCTGATTTACAAGGCCGCCCAGTTATTGGCGAAAGAGTACGGCACGCATGTGCGCGGGCGCGTGAACCTGAACAAATTATTGCCTGTGGCGTCGGGCATCGCCGGCGGATCGTCCGATTCCGCCGCCGCGCTGAAGGGCTTTGCGCGCCTGTGGGGCCTGCCGGACGAACAGGACCGGATGATGAAGCTGGCGCAGAAACTGGGCGCGGATGTGCCCGCCTGTTTCATCGGCAAGCCCGTCTGGGCGGAGGGGATTGGCGAGAAAATGATGCGCCTGCCGGAAATGCCCGCCATGCATTTCGTGCTGGTCAACCCGCTGGTGCCCACGCCCACGCCGGAGGTTTTCGGGCGGTTCCGCAACCGCTACAGCCCGCCCATCCAGTTCAGCGGGCGGCGCAAGACGATGCATGAATGGATCGCGGATTTGAAAAACTACCGCAACGACCTGACCGACGCCGCGATGGAGGTCACGCCCCAGATCCGCGACGTGCTGGAGGCGCTGAACGGCACGCCCAATTGCCGCCTGGCGCGGCTTTCCGGCAGCGGCGCGACCTGTTTCGGCATGTATGACACGGCGGAGGCCGCGATCGCCGCCGTGAACAAGCTGAAGCAGACGCAGCCCCGCTGGTGGGTCGCGCCCGCGAACCTTGTGAAGTAGCGACGCCGCGCGTCGTCGTTCCGGTTAGTTTTTGCCTTCGATTTTTTCCAGCAATTCGCGGGACGGCAGCCCGTCATCGTTCCAGCCAAGGCTTTTCTGCCAGCTGCGGATAGCGGCTTCGGTTTGCACGTTCATTTCGCCCGGCACGGTCGTGTGGGGAATTTCGCCGCGCTGTAACAGCGCTTCCTGTATGCGCTTCACAAGGTCGTCGCCCTGTTCCGCTGTCGGGGCGAGGGATTTTTTGGCGGGTGCGGCCGCCACTTCCTCGTCGGGCGTCGTTTCGTCGCCCTGGCCGTATTCGGTTTCGTCGTGCTTGGTCAGCACATCGTCCATATCGCCCAGATACGGCTCGGCCGCGGGGCCCGACAGGCGGGCGAGTGATTTTTTCGCCTCGGCATGGCCTTCGTTTGCGGCGGTCTGGTACCATTCGGCAGCTTTGGTCAGGTCGGCGGGGCCGATGAAATTGCTTTCGTACAGCACGCCCAGGTTATAGGCCGCCTGCGCCACGCCCGCATTCGCCGCCTGTTTGAAGAACGCCACGCCGCGCGCGATATTGCGGTCCGCGCCGATGCCTTCGATATTCGCGATGCCAAGGTTGTACATGGCTTCGGGATGGCCCAGCTGCGCCGCGCGTTCATACCAGCCGAGCGCCGCTGCCGCGTCCTGCGGCACGCCAAGCCCCTGCTGGTACATCACGCCCAGATTGTAATGCGCGTTCGCCATGCCTTTTTCGGCGGATTTGGTGAACCAGAAAACGGCGCGGCCGTAATCGCGCGGCACGCCGCCCGTGCCGGCCACATACAGCGCGGCCAGATCGTGCTGCGCGGCCGCCACGCCCGCAAAGGCGCGGGATTCAAGCGTCTGGTAGCTTTTCGGCAGCAGCTGGTCGCGGTCGATGCCGGCAACGGTCTCGTTCTTCGGGGTTTCGCCGGCGGCAATCGCTTTTTGCTCCACGGTCGGCGCGGCGGCAAGCGGGATGGGCGCGGTGTCGCTGGCGGGCTGTGCGAGCGGTTTTTCAGCCGCGGCGGTTTCAACCGGCGTTTCGGTTTTCACTTCGGCGACGGCGGGATTTTCATCCGTATTTTTTTCATCGGCCAGAATTTCGCCGGCGGGTTTTTCCGCGTCGCCCGATGCGGGCTCGATGGCGGAGAGTTCTTCGGGCGTCAATTGCTGTTCGATCTGCGCGATTTCGACTTTCGTCTCCTCGGGCATATCTTCGGCGGCCGACTGCACGGGTTCGGCGGCGGGCGGCGTCGCGGTCTGCGTGAAGCGGGAAATATCGATGTTATTGGCGGGATCGACCGACGGGCCGTTCATGCGCGCGAATTGCGTTTCGGTCAGGCTGTCAAGCGCCGCCAGCTGCGCGGCGGTCAGCTGCGGCGCGGATGCCGGTTCGCGGTACAGCACAAGGCCGACCGCCAGCAGCGCGATCACGCTGCTTGCAACCGACAATGCCGACTGCCAGCGCGACGCTGCGGCCACGGGCGTGCGGTCCGCCTGCACCAGCATGGGCAGGTAAATCTTGCCGGTCGCCGCGTCGCGCTCCGACGCGCTTTCGATCTGGGCGAGGACTTCGGAGAAACTGGCGCGTTCGGTTTCCGCGCGTTCCAGCTTGCGGCCAAGGCGTTCGATGGCGCGGAACATTTCCTGGTTGATGCGTTCCTGCTGCGAAGCGGGGGCGGCGGTGTCGGAAACGGGCACAAGACGGGGCTGGACAGTCATGACATTTACCTGAAATTCCGCGCTTCCGGCGGAAGTGCGGCAATGGGTGACCAAATTTTTCGTATCTGACGGGCAGATTAGCAGATTCTCCAACCCGATCACAGTCTTAAACCATCCAAAGGCAGGGCGCGGCGCGGGCGCTTGAACAGCCCTGTGTAACGCCTTGATTTTTCATAGCGATTAAAGCCTGCATATGAAACTTGCGGAATCGAAACTTTTTATATATTGTCCTGACACTTCCGGATATTGGGGTGTAGCCAAGCGGTAAGGCAGCGGTTTTTGGTACCGCCATTCCTAGGTTCGATCCCTAGCACCCCAACCACCTTACCCAAAAAATAATGTACTTCGAGCAAGAACGGCCGCGCCGGTCTTTGCTTGTTTATTTATCGTGCGGATAACGGCGGTGAATACCGGCGGCAGCCTAGCCTTCGGATGGAGGGTCGTCGAACAGGATGCGGTTGGCGGCGCCTTCGGGGTCGTCGAACTGGCCGTCTTTCAGCGCCCACATGAACCCGCCAAGCCAGAGCGCGCCCAGAAGTATCGCAAGCGGGATGAGGATCAGAAGGATGTCCACGACGCGCGCTCCCCTATTTCAGCCGGTTAAAACGCAGCGCGTTGAACGTGACCGCCAGCGACGAACACGACATGGCGACCGCCGCCACCAGCGGCGTGACATAGCCCGCAACCGCCAGCGGCACGGCAAACACGTTATATAATATCGCCAGCGCGAAATTCTGGCGCACCAGTTTCTGGCAGAACACGGCGGCGCGCAGCGCGGTCGCCACGGGCGCCAGCGACGCGCCCTGAAACACGATATCGGCGGCGTTCTGCGCCACCTGCATCGCGGCGGAGGGCGACATGGAGCAATGCGCGCGCAAAAGCGACGGCGCATCGTTGATGCCGTCCCCCACCATCAGCACATGGCGGCCTTCCTGCGCCAGCCTTGCGATGAATTCCATTTTCCGCTTCGGGTCGAGGCCGGCCTGCCATTCGCCGATGCCCGCCTGCGCCGCGACCGCAGCCGCAGCCGGCGCGCGGTCGCCCGACAGCATGAGTACGCGCAAGCCGCGTTTTTTCAGTTCTGCCACGGTCGCGGCGGCATCGGCGCGCAGCGTGTCTTCAAAAACAAGGCGTTCGCGATGCACGGGGCTTACCAGCCATGTTTCGGGCTGCCCGTCATCCGGCAGGCCTTCGATGCCGCAGAACGCGCGCGAGCCCAGCCGCACGGGAACGCCGCCATAAGTCGCCGCAATCCCCGCCCCGCCCGTTTCCACGACATCCTCCAGCCGCAGCAGCGACCCCGTCCATGCAAGCGACACGGCGCGCGCCAGCGGATGCCCGCTTTGTGCGGCCAGCGATGCCGCCAGCTGGCAAACATCATCGCGCAGCGGGCCGCGCAGGCGCATCTCGCCGGTCGTGAGCGTGCCGGTTTTGTCAAAAACGACGGTATCGGTTTTCGCCAGCCGCTCGAACGCGTCGGCCGCCTTGACCAGCATGCCGCGCCGGAACAGCCACTGGCTGGCCAGCACCTGCACGACCGGCACGGCAAGCCCCAGCGCGCAGGGGCAGGTGATGATCAGCACGGTCACGGCAATCATCAGCGCGGGCTGCCACGCCATGCCAAGCGACCCCCACCACAGCAGGAACGCCGCCAGCGCGACGACATGCACGACGGGCGTATAATATCGGGCGATACGGTCGGCAAGGCGCACATAGCCGGCATTCCCCTGCTCCGCCTTTTCCATCAGTTTCACGATATCGGCCTGCAGGCTGTCGGCCGCCGCCTTTTCCACGCGCAGCTGCACGGGCGCGCCCGCATTCACCATCCCCGCCAGCACGGCGCCGCCGGGGCGGATCGATTGCGGCAGCGTTTCGCCGGTAAGGGCGGCGGTGTCCATCTGTGCGGGCGCATCCAGCAATATGCTGTCGGCCAGCACGCGGTCGCCGGTCGCCAGCAGGACAATCATGTCAGGCCGCAGGTCGCCGGCGGGCAGGCGTCGCAGCCGGCCGTTATCGATCACGGCGGCGGTGCCGCTGTTCAGCGACAGGATATTTTCCGCAGCCGCACGCGCATGGCCGCGCGCGCGGCGGTCGAGGTAGCGGCCCGCCAGCAGCAGGAACAGCAGCATCGTGACGGAATCAAAATACGCATGCGCGCCATGCGTCAGGGTTTCATAAACGCTCATCGCGCTTGCCAGCAGCACGCCGACGGAAATCGGCACATCCATATTCGTGCGCCCGCGGCGCAGCGCGGACAGCGCCGAGCGGAAAAACGGCCGCCCCGCATAAACGACGGTCGGCAGCGCGATCAGGGCGCAGAACCAGTGAAACAGCCCGCGCGTGCCGCCGCCCATGCTGTCCGCGCTGGAAAACCACAGCGCGAGCGAAAAGACCATGATGTTGCCCGCGCTGAACCCCGCGACCGCCATGCAGCGCAGCAGGAATTTTTCATCCTCCGCCTCCTGCCCTTGCCGGTTTTCGGCCAGCGGCGAAAAGCGGAAGCCCAGTTTCTGCGCCTCCGCCACCAGTTCGTTGCCGCGCATCCGGGCACCTTCCCAGACCAGCGTCAGCTGCCGCCGCGTCACGTTGACGCGCGCCTCCACGCCCGACTGCGCGTTCAGGGCGCGTTCAATCTTCATGGCGCAGCCCGCGCAATGCATCCCTTCGACCGCCAGCTGCAGGCGGTTGCGCCCTTGATCGGTCGCCA
>JADYYV010000224.1 GCA_020853455.1 Alphaproteobacteria bacterium
GTGTTTCGTTACGGGAATCCCTATACACAGCCGGTACTAAACCCGCCGTCTGAAATGGTTCAGGCGGCTATGGTCTGTGCGGCTGGTCTTCGACTTGGTTCGGAAATGCAGCGGCGGGCCGGCTAAACCCAAGGGAAACATCAATGGCTTTATACGAAACCGTGTTTATCGCGCGGCAGGATATTTCCGCAAAAGCTGCGGAAGACCTCGCCAAGAACTTCGGCAAGATCGCAACCGACAACGGCGCTGAAGTGAAACGCACCGAAAGCTGGGGCCTGCGCAACCTCGCTTACAAAATCAAGAAAAACCGCAAAGGCCACTACACGCTGCTGCACATCGAAGGCCCCGCTTCCGCGATCCTGGAAATGGAACGCAATATCGGCCTGAACGAAGACGTGCTGCGCCACATGACCGTGCGCATCGAAAAACTGCCCGAAGGCCCTTCGGCTGTCCTGAAGTCGTCGGATGAATCCGAAGACGGCGGCTTCCGCGGCGGCGACCGTGAAGGTCGCGAAGGCGGCGGTTTCCGCGGCGGTGACCGCGGCGGCTATCGCGGCGACAAAGGCTTCCGTCGCGACAACCGCGACGCGGCAGCAAACGAATCTTCCAAAGACGGAGCTGAATAATGGCTTTCGAAAAAAAATCATTCGGCGACCGTAAACCCGAAGGCGACCGCAAAGGCGGCGCCGGTGGCGCACGCCGTCCGTTCTTCCGCCGTCGCAAATCCTGCCCCTTCTCGGGCAAGAACGCGCCCGCGATCGACTACAAAGATCCCAAGATGCTCGGCCGCTACATTTCCGAGCGCGGCAAGATCGTCCCGTCCCGCATCACCGCCGTGTCGCAAAAAGCGCAGCGTAAACTGGCCCGCGAAATCAAACGCGCCCGTTTCCTCGCGCTTATGCCCTACGTCGCGAACTAAGGAGCAATAGAACATGCAAGTAATCCTGTTGGAACGCGTCGAGAGCCTTGGCCAGATGGGCGAAGTCGTCAACGTGAAACCCGGTTATGCCCGCAACTTCCTGCTGCCGCAGAGCAAAGCGCTCCGCGCGACCAAGGCGAACGTCGCCCTGTTCGAAGGCCAGAAGAAAGTGCTGGAAGCCGACAACCTGAAACGCCGCGAAGAAGCGGAAAAGCTGGGCAAGAAGGTCAACGGCATCCACGCCGCGATCATCCGCCAGGCTTCCGAAGCCGGCCAGCTGTATGGCTCCGTCACCGGCCGCGACATCGCGGAAGCGGTTGCCGAACAAGGCTTCAAGATCGACCGCAACCAGGTCCGTATGGAACGCGCATACAAACTGCTCGGCCTGTACCCGGTGAAGGTCTCGCTGCATCCTGAAGTGACGGTCGAAGTGATCATCAACATCGCCCGTTCCAAAGAAGAAGCGAAGATCCAGGAAGAGCGCGGCGAAGCGCTGATCCAGAAAGCCGACAACGACCGCGACGAAACGCTGTCCGCGAAAGCGATCAAGGCGATCGAAGCCCAGGAAAAAGCCGCTGCAGCCGCTGCAGCCGCCGAAGCCGAAGCGGGCGCGCAGCAGGAAGAAGCTGCCGCTTAATTCGCGTCAAATCTTTAAAGAAACCCGCCGCGTCGCAAGACCGGCGGGTTTTTTTATGCCGCTCTTCTGTCATTCCGGCGAAGGCCGGAATCCACGGACTTGGTGAGCGGTTTTCAAAACTGGTGATGAAAGTTATGGGGTCTATGGTGGTGTCCGTGGACCCCGGCCTTCGCCGGGGTGACAGTTGGGCTTAAGTGCTAGCTTTAATCACTGCTGCCACCACCTTCTCCAGCCACACCTGATCCACCGCATCGAAATCATCCAGTTTGTCGCTATCCACATCCAGCACGAACGCTGTGCGCCCGTCCACAACGCCCGGCACGACGATTTCGGATTTGCTCAAGGAACTGCAGGCGATATGGCCCGGAAAGGCCTCCACATCCGGCACGATGACGGTCTGGCGGTCGCGGGCGGCCTTGCCGCAGACGCCTTTTGAAAACGGGATATCGACGCAGGCGAGCGGCCCCTGAAACGGCCCCAGCGTTAATAATTCGGGTGTCACGACGCGGTAAAAACCGACCCAGTGAAAACCGAAGGCGGCTTTCAAAACAGCCGCGGTATTCGCCATATTGGCGATGATATCGGTGGTGGCGCCCATAACCGCCGCCAGCTGCGGCACGATCCCGCGGTAAATTTCAGCCTTGTCAGCGCCTTGCGGAATCTCGAGTGTTTCGGCCATTTTTCCTCGTGAAATCTTGTTTCTTTTCAGTAATTTTATAGCAAAAATTTCGGGCGAACGGGGGCAAAGAATCATGTTACCGCCGGCCTTGTTCTGCTATTTTTTACGACATGACAGCCGACGCCGTAAAACTCTCCGACATCGCCAAATCCCGCGCCACAGACGCGGAATTCCGCACCATGCCGCATACCGAGGAAGTCGAGCAGGCGCTGCTCGGCGCGCTTTTGGTCAATAACAAGTCGCTGGAAAAAGTATCCGAATTCCTGCGCCCCGAACATTTCTACAACCCCGTCCACGGCCGCATCTTTCAGGCGATTTCGACCTTTATCGAACGCGGCCAGGACGCAAGCCCGATCACGCTGAAAAACTACTTCGAGAAAGATCAGGATTTGTCGCAAGTGGGCGGCGGGCAGTACCTTGCCGATCTTGCCTCCCACATCATCTCGGTCGTCAACGTCGAGGATTACGGGCGCACGGTTTACGAACTCCACCTGCGCCGCGCCCTTGTGACGCTGGGCGAAGACGTGGTGAACGAGGCGTATGAACACACGGTCGAACAGACCGCATCGCAGCAGATCGAACAGACGGAAAAGCGTTTGTTTGAACTCGCGACCGCCGGCGATTTCAAGGGCGGCGCGGTCACCTTCAACACCGCGCTGACGAAAGCGATCCAGCAGGCGCAGCTGGCCTATCAGCGCGAAGGCCTCATCACCGGTATTACAACCGGCCTGATCGACATCGATAAAAAAATGGGCGGGTTGCAAAGATCCGACCTTATCATCCTCGCCGGCCGTCCCTCGATGGGGAAAACCGCGCTTGCGACCAACATGGCCTTTAACGCGGCGCGCGCGCATTTGCAAAGCAACGGCAAGGAAGGCGCGGTCGTCGCGTTTGATTCGCTTGAAATGTCCGCCGAACAGCTGGCGACGCGTATTCTTGCCGATATATCCTCCGTCGCCTCCGACAAAATCCGCCGCGGCGAGGTGAAGGACACCGATTTCCACAGCTTCGTGAATGCAAGCCAGGAACTGGCCGCGTCGCCGCTGTTTATCGACGATACGCCCGCGCTCACCATCGGCGCGATCCGCACCCGTTCCCGCCGCCTGCAGCGCCAGCATAAACTCGGCATGATCGTGATCGATTACCTGCAGCTGGTGTCGGGTTCCGGCAAGGGCGGGCAGGAAAACCGCGTCCTTGAAATTTCCGAGATTACGCGCGGGCTGAAGGCGCTGGCGAAAGAACTCGAAGTGCCCGTGCTGGCGCTGTCGCAGCTCTCGCGCGCCGTTGAAAACCGCGAAAACAAACGCCCGCAGCTGTCGGATTTGCGTGAATCGGGATCGATCGAGCAGGACGCCGACGTCGTCATGTTCGTCTATCGCGATGAATACTACCTGTCACGTGAAGAACCGAAGCGCGGCGCGAACCAGTCCGAAGAAAAATTCCGCGAAGATTACGCGGCATGGCAGGCGCGCCTTGAAGAAGCGCACAACGTCGCCGAATGTATCATCGCCAAGCAGCGTCACGGCCCGATCGGCACGCTGAAGCTAAAATTCGACGGCGAATTCACGCGCTTCTCCAACCTTGAAAACTACCGTGTCGAAGAAACAGAATGATTACAGCGCGGCTCCGTCGGTTTTGGAAATCCACCTCGACAAAGTAGCCCGCAATTACCTCGCCTTCCGCAAGATGCTGAAGAACGGATCCGAGTGCGCGGCGGTCGTGAAGGCCGACGCATATGGCCTTGGCGCGCCGCAGGTGGCGCGCGCGATCTTCGATCAGGAATGCCGCCATTTCTTCGTCGCCCATTTCGACGAAGCGGTCGCTATCCGGAGCGTGCTGCCGAAAGACGCGGTGATTTATGTGCTGAACGGGCCTTACGGGGCAGAGGCGCAGGATTTCGCCGAAAACGGTTTCGTGCCCGTGCTGAATTCGCTGCAGGACCTCGAATACTGGTCGGCGTTTTCGGCGGCATCAAACAAACGCCAGCCCGCCATCCTGCATATCGATACCGGCATGAACCGCCTTGGCCTGTCCGCAAAAGACGCGGGCACGCTTACCCGCGACATGCTGAAGCCCGTCGATCTGCGCTATGTCATGAGCCACCTGAGCTGCGGGGACGAGCCGGATCATCCGATGAACGCGCAGCAGCTGGCGGCGTTCAAATCGCTGACCTCTGCCTTGGGGATGCCCGTA
>JADYYV010000225.1 GCA_020853455.1 Alphaproteobacteria bacterium
TGCTACGACCGAAGTCGAAATCCTCAACCTGATGGGCACAAACAACATCAACGGCTTCGGCAACGCCCTTGCCAACACCATCACCGGCAACCTCGCCAATAACACGCTGGACGGCGGCGCGGGCGTCGATACGCTGGTCGGCGGCGCGGGCAACGACACCTATGTCACCGACAACCCCGCCGACTTGCTGTCGGAACTGGCGGGCGAAGGCAACGATACCGTCATCGCGGGCTATTCCTACACCGCTGCAACGGACTTCGAAAACGTCACGCTGTCCGGCACGGGCGACTTCAACGCAACCGGTAACGCGGTCGCAAACACCCTGATCGGCAACTCGGGCAACAACACGCTCGACGGCTTGGCTGGTGCGGACAGCATGGAAGGCGGCGCGGGTAACGATTACTTCATCGTCGACAACTCGGGCGATATCGCAACCGACAACGGCGGCGGCTTTGACGAAGTGTTCGCATCGGCTTCCTTCACGCTCGGCAACGGCATCGAAAACCTCACGCTCGATACGCTTGTGTCCGGCGGGATCGATGGCACCGGCAACAACCTCGACAACGTCATTACCGGCACCGACGGCGACAACATCCTGATGGGTCTTGGCGGTAACGACACGCTGTACGCCTATCTCGACAACGACACGCTGGACGGCGGCACGGGTGCCGACAGCATGTTCGGCGGCCAGGGCGACGACACTTACTATGTCGATAACGCAGGCGACCAGGTGTTCGAAAACTTTGGCGAAGGAAACGATACCGTCTATTCCTCGGTCACCTTCACGCTGACGGGCAGCAACGTCGAAAACCTGATCCTGACCGGCACCGCGAACCTCTCGGCGACCGGCACCGGCGACAACGACAACATCACCGGCAACTCGGGCAACAACACGCTGACCGGCCTTGGCGGCAATGACACCCTGAACGGTGGCACCGGCACCGACAAGCTGATCGGCGGCCTCGGCGACGACACCTACATCGTCGACTCGCAAACCGACATCATCAGCGAAAACGCGGGCGAAGGCACCGACACCGTGCAGGCGACCGGCCCCTACACACTCGGCAACAACCTTGAAAACCTCGAGCTGTTTGCGAACGGCCTTGCGAAAGGCAACACGCTGGACAACACGATCACCCATTACGGCACGGGCACGATCGACGGCGCGGCGGGCGCGGATCTTATGATCCACTCCGGCGCGGGCGCGGTCACCTTCCTCGTCGACAACCTGGGCGATTCGGTTGACGGCTCGGCGATCGGCACCGATACCGTGGTGTCGAGCGTCAGCTTCGACATGGATGTGCGCGGCGACGGCGATGTCGATAACCTGACCCTGACCGGCAGCGGCCTGCTGAACGGCTTCGGTAACGCCGCCAACAACACCATCACCGGCAACTCGGGCGCGAACACGCTCGACGGCCGTGGCGGCGACGACCACCTGAACGGCGGCGGCGGCAACGACACCTTCTTCGTCGACTCGACCGGCGACGTATTGTCGGACACCGCGGGTGTCGATACCGTCAACTCCGGCGTTAACTGGACGCTCGGCACCGGCTTCGAAAAACTGAACCTGCTGACGGGTGCCGGCAACATCGACGGCTTCGGCAACGCGGCCGCCAACGTCATCACCGGCAACGACGGTTCAAACTCGCTGGTCGGCGCAGCCGGCAACGACACGCTGTCCGGCGGCATCGGTTCCGACTTCCTCGAAGGCGGCCTCGGCGCGGATCGCCTGACGGGCGGCCTCGACAGCGACACCTTCTATTGGGGCGCGGTCAACCAGGGTGCCGACACCATCACCGACTTCCAGGCCGGTGTTGGCGGCGACGCCCTTGACTTCTCCGACATCCTTGTCGGTTACAACGGTAACGTGTCGGAATTCATCCAGATCACGCAGTCGGGCGCAAACACCATCGTCAAGGTGGACGTTAACGGCCTCGCGGGTCCGGGCGGCTTCGTCACCTACGCGACGCTCACGGGTGTTACCCTCAATACGGACGAAACCATCGTCCTCGGCCAAGGCAACCTGATCGTGACGTAACGCGTTACGCTGACAGCGATAACAAAAAACCCTGCGGGCAGCCCCCCGCAGGGTTTTTTGCATCTGCCTGTTATGTGGCGTTACGTCACGCCAGCGGGAGGGGCGCCGTCGCGCGTGACGCCGCGTCATGCTCCGCCATCACGGGCGCGACCGCCGGATGGATGCGGGCATTGCCTTCCGAGGTCAGGAATTCGCAAACAGCATACCCGTCGCTATTGCGCGTATACATCTCCAGCCAGCGCTTGAATCCGTCCTGCAGCGCGGGGGTGGCATAGGGATAGTGCCCGCTGATGCGCCCGCAGCCGATGCGGAACGGCTTGGGTGTCAGCCGCGCGCGGTAGCAGTTCTGGTTGCGGCACAGCTGCACATACAGCTTGTCTGACCCCAGTTGACGCAGCAGCGCAATCGCCGCGTCATCCACCGGCTGCGGCGCATGGGTGAACAGGTAGCGCAGCCCGCCGCGCGTGCGGTAGATGCGCGCGCCCGCCGCGGGGTTTTGCAGCAGGTATTCCTTCAGTTTTGCGATGTATTTCTTTTCTTCGCCTTCGCACGTCGCGCCGAAAAGCCTTGCGAAAAATCCGGGGCCGGAAATGTCGATATCCACGAACATGGCATCCGCCGTGTTCAGCACCAGACAGCCCTTGCCGTTGCGCGTGACGCCCGCATTCCCGCCGATTTCCCTGATCAGTTCCTCGGGAACGTCGCGCATGCTGTAGCTGTAATCGTCGCGGCGGAACGACGCGACGGCGACGCGCAGCACAAGGCTGTCCAATGCCGTGCGCGCCTGCTTGCGCGCGTCGTCAAGGCTGGTGTTCGACCCGCCCCATTTGCGCAGGCGCAGCGTTTTTCCGTTGGCATCCGCCGCCGATGTTTCCGCAACGTCCCAGTATTTGCACAGCTTCATGTCAGTTCTTCCTCAATATCGGTTTGCGTTTTTCACCGCCGCGCAGCTTGTTTTCCAGCATCACCTGCCCCAGCTTGCTGTCGACCTTGACGATATAGCCGTCGGCGCAGCCCGCGCATTCCACCCCGCCGCCCTGCCGCCGCCAGTAGGAATAAAAGGGGCCGGGGATGATCAGCAGGCACCACAGTAATCGTTCGACAATCGCGCTGCCGCGCAGTTTCAGCGCCGCGCGGCCCATATAACCGCAATCCTGACAGATATATTCTTCTTTGCTGAGCCTGCGCGCCATACGCCAGTATCGCATATTTTTTTAAACGCGAGATCCCCTTCCTCGCCTGTTCGGGGGAGGAAGGGGATGCTGCTCGATCACCGGCAGTGACGGGTTTTCTACCCCGACATGGGGCGGGGTGTGAATGCCGCCCGATGAAGACCTCCGGTGTGGGAAATTTTTCGCGCCAGATGCAATCCGGAAAAAGCATCCGCGCCGCGGGCATGGCGGGCAGCCATTGACGGCGCGGATGTCAGGGGTTGCGAAGAGGAGGAGTTGGCGGAGAAACGAATCTGTTTTGCAGCAGCGGCTGCGGGCTGGCGGCGCTTCGATACGCGCTCCGCCCACTTATGGGGGTACGCGGCCTGTTTTTCTTCAGACGGGCGCATCAGCTCCTGCATGGCGAAGGCAATACGGGTGGCGATCCGGCGGCGCTGGTAAATGCGGGCGGCGGTCGTGCGGCGGGTGCGGGTCTGGCTGATGCGCACGGGCACAAGGGCAGGGGCAAGGCTCAGGCCGGCTTCCGATTCAAACGGGGCCAGCACGCAATCGAGCCAGCCGGCGAAGCGGGTCAGGAGGGCGAAAATTTCGGTCTGGAGGGTCTTGAAGCTTGGGAGGGGGCGGTTTCCGGTGATCATCTGTGCAATCTCCATTTTTTTATACCCTATCACGAAAAACGGAACATAGCAAGAACAAAATAAGCTAATAAAAAGAACATTCTCCGGAGTGCCATTGACAGAACGCCCCCGAATCAACATGATGAGCCATCGTATTTTTAACAGGCACGACCGCCTTTTTCCCGGAGGGTTACGGCTTCCGGACGCAAAGGATATTGTAGCTATGGGTATCGTCAAAAAAATCCAGGACATGAAGCAGGAAATGACGCGCTGGCGCCAGAAGCTGCATCAGGACCCCGAACTCGCGTTTGAAGAAAAGCGCACCATGCGCTTCATCACCCGCCAGCTGGAGGATTTCGGCATCGACGTCCACCCGCTCACCAAAACCGGCGTCGTCGGCGTGCTGCACGGTAAAAACGGCCCGGGCGGCAAGGCGATCATGCTGCGCGCCGATATGGACGGTCTGCCCATCCACGAAAAAACCGGCGCGGTGCATTCATCGCGCAACGACGGCGTGATGCATGCCTGCGGCCATGACGGCCATATGGCGATGCTGCTGGGCGCGGCGAAACATCTGGCGCAGTCGAAAGATTTCGACGGCACGGTCTATTTCGTGTTCCAGCCCGCCGAGGAACATGTGGGCGGCGCGCAGGAAATGATCAAGCAGGGCTTGTTCACCAAATTCCCCGCCGACGAAGTTTACGGCATGCACAATTATCCGGGCCTGCCGCTCGGCACGATGGCGACCGGCCCCGGTCCCATGCTGGCGGCATCCGAAGATTTCGACATCGTCGTGCGCGGCAAGGGCGGGCATACGTCACGCGCCGATAACACGACCGATGTGCTGGGCGCGGCCGCCGAAGTCGCGCTGGCCTTCAAGGAAATCGCCAAAAAAGAAATCCCCGCGACCGAAACCGCGACGCTCACCGTCACCGCGCTCTCGACGCAGGGCGACGCGTCGAACGTGCTGCCCGATACCGCGAAAATCACCGGCACGCTGCGCACCTTCGATGAAAAACTCCATGCGCGCCTGACCGATGAAATGATCCGCGTGGTCGATGAAACCGAAGCCAAATACGGCGTGCTGATCGATTTCGACCTGCGCGCGGGATACCCTGTGCTGGTGAACGAGAAAAACGCGACCGCCTTCGCGATCGACGTCGCCAAGGATACGGTCGGCGACGCGCAGGTCATCACCCCCGTGCCGCCCACGCTGGGCACCGAGGATTTCGCGTTTTACCTGCAGCACAAGCCCGGCAACTATATCGCGCTCGGCACCGGCAAACCGGGGGCGAAGGATTATCAGGACATCCATTCCGCAAAATACGACTTCAACGACGCGGCGCTGCCGATCGGCGCAAGTTACTGGGTCAATCTTGTGGAAAAGGCGCTGCCGCTGCTGAATCCGCCATTAAATCCATCGGGGCCGACCGACGGCACGGCACCCGCGGCATCCGCCCCTGCCGGCAAAGCCCCCGCCGCGCCGAAACCGTGATTTTTTAACGATTTCCATGCTAGACTTTCCGCCATAACAGCGGAGGTCTATCCATGAAAATCATCGAACAATTCACCGAAGGCAAAGCAGGCCCGGGCGACCTCAACGACGATTTCATTTCCGTCTCCGATCATTTCATCGCCGTCATCGACGGCGCAACATCCCGCGCGGGACATACGCTGAAGGGCTTACCGAACGGGCAGTTCGCATCGCGCACCGTCGCGGCGGGACTGCAATCGCTCGACAAAAATATTTCCGCGCGCGACGCGGTCGACGCGCTAACCCGCATTTTACTGTCGGAGGCCGAAAGCGCCGCCGCCGCCGAAAAGAAAGTGATGCGCGAAATCTGGGATTTCCCCGCCGCCGCGCTGCTGGTTTATTCCGTCGCCCGCCGCGAAATCTGGCGCGTGGCCGATTCATCTTTTGTGGTCGATGGCCGCGGGCATTTCACCACCTTCCCGCAGGAAAAAACCTGGTGCGAATTGCGCCGCGCGTATTTGTGTGCCGAAATCGCGCGCGGAAAATCGGAATCCGACCTGCGCGACAATGACCCGACATGGGAATTGCTGACTCCGCTGATTTCCGAATGCAAAGTCTTCGCCAATTACGAAGGTCCCTACGGCTACGGCGTCATCAACGGCACCAAAGTGCCCGACCGCCATGTAGAGGTGTATCCCGCCGCCCATGCGAACGAAATCATCTTCGCCAGCGATGGATACCCCGAAGTTGAATCGACGCTGGCCGAAACAGAACGCTACCTGAATTCCGTTTTGCGCGACGACCCGCTGATGTACAAAATCCATCCGCAGGTCAAGGGCGTGAAAAAAGGCCATGTGTCGTTTGACGACCGCAGCTATATCCGCTTCAGGCCGAATTGATGACAAGTTCCTTAACGAAAAAATTGGCGATAGCCTTATGTATGCTCACCTTCGTCGGAGCGGGGTTGGTATTGACGAACGCCGCTGAATCGAAATGCGTGAATCCCGACGAAAATGTAAACCTGTTTACGTCCGCTGTAAAAGGCGATCAGGTTGCCTTGGCAACCTTGGAGAAAAAAAGCGCAGCCGGAGATTTCTGCGCCAAAGATTACCTAGGCGGAGTTTACGCAAGAGGTAAAAAGAAAGCCGAAGGCGAAAGGTTGGAGAAAGAGGCTTTTGCCGAATATCAGGCGGCAGCCGAAAATGGCGACCCTGAGGCACAGGCCTTCATCGGTAGCCATATTTTGTATCAGGGAGAATACAAAGATAAAGCTAGGGCGACAGAATTACTCAGGAAGGCGGCGAACCAAGGACATAAGGAGGCGATGTTTAACGTCGGCCGTTTATATGACGGAATCGGCAGCTTTTATTTTGGACCCGAATGGGAGGACAACGATCTTGCAACGGCGGCTGACTGGTATATGAAGTCCGCAAAAAAAGGCTATCAACCGGCTTATAAATTTCTGGCGGATATGTACGCTGAAGGGGAAGGCGTTCCACAGAATTGGCGCAACGCATATTTTTGGGGATGTCTTGCCACTGAATGTTTCGCGGCGGAGCCTCCCCCATGGGAAGCAGCTTTATGCCTGGGTTGTGCCCCGTCGCGCATCTCTAGTGATCCTCTCGCGGCACAGAAGCATCTCGGTAAATCCGATATTGAGACACTCAAGAAACAGGCCGGTGAATGGAAACCCGGTACGTCGCTGCCAATAGAAGAACCCGGCTTCTTCCAGAAAATTCGCTGCCGCCTCCAAACGCCGTGCTGAACATGACCGAAGCCCCGAAAATCACTGCCATCCCCACCCCCGACCCCCTCGCCGCGACATTTGCGGAGATGGGGATTGAATCGACGACTTACCAGCATCCCGCCGTTTTCACGGTCGAGGAGGGCAGGGGCTTCAAGCATGAAATGCCGGGCGGGCATACCAAGAATTTGTTCCTGAAGGACCACAAGGGGAAAATCTGGCTGGTGACGGCGAAGCAGGACACCGAAATTGATCTTAAAAAACTGCCCGCCCGCATCAATTCGGCGCGGCTGAGCTTTGGCAATGCGGAATTGATGAACGCGCTTTTGGGTGTTACCCCCGGTTCTGTTACGGCGCTTGGGTTGATTAACGATAACCAGCGGCAGGTATCGCCCGTGATCGACAAACGCCTGCTGGAGCATGAAATCGTTAACTGCCACCCCCTGCGGAACGACATGACAACGGCGATACGCACCGAAGACCTTGTTAAATTCATGAAAACTTTGGGCTATGACCCGTTGATTGTTGATTTCTCGAGGCTATAAACTATCTATAGATCGATAACCGGCTGGGCAGAGAAGGTCAGGACTAAACGAAAATGCTTGAAATTGGTGCAGCGCAACAGAAGACGCCGGCAAGCGCATATATCCGCGATGCCGATCCCGGCAATTTTGAAGAAACCGTGATCGCGGTATCGATGAAGAATCCGGTGATCGTCGATTTCTGGGCGCCGTGGTGCGGGCCCTGCAAACAGATGATGCCCAGCATCGAAAAAGTCGTGAACGAAAACGCGGGCGCGGTGACGCTCGTCAAAATCAACGTCGAAAAATATCCCGAACTCGCCGAAGTCTTCCGTGTGCAAAGCGTGCCGACCGTCTATGCGTTTTCGCAAGGGCAGCCGGTCGATGGATTTACGGGCGCGAAGCCCGAAAAAGACCTGCGCGTCTTCATCGAAAAGCTGCTGAAGGCGCATGGCGGCCCGGCACCCGATCCCGGCGCGCCCGACCCGAAAGTGATCGCGCAGATCATGGCGAACGCGCAGAAACATTTCCGCGACGGGCAATATACCGATGCGATGGCGCAGTATTCCACCGCGCTGGATATGGATGAAAAAAACCTCGACGCGCTGGCCGGCATCGGCTGGTGCTTCGTCGCCGAAAAAGACGCGGAAAGCTTCGCGGCATTTGTCGGCGAAATGACGCCCGAGCAAAAAACGCATCCGCGCATCAAGGGCCTCGACATGCTGCTGCAAAAACGCGGCGAGGCTGAATCGCTGGCCGATATCGGCGCGCTGGCAACGAAGCTGGAAAAGAACCCGAAAGACGCGCAATCGCGCTACGACCTCGCCATCCATCATCTGGCCGCGCTGGATATCGAATCCGCGATTGACGATATCGTGGAACTGACGCGTCGCGACCGCGAATGGCAGGAACAAAAGGCACGCAAATTGCTGCTCGACATCTTTGATGCGCTCGGCAACGACCACCCGCTGACGGGGCAGGGCCGCCGCCGCTTGTCTACTGTGTTATTCTCATGACCGACGCATTGCACATCACCGCCGGCCAGCTGCCCGATGAAATCGTCCTTTTCCCGCTGCCGCGCGTGATTTTGCTGCCGCGCGTGCAACTGCCGCTGAATATTTTCGAACCGCGATACCTTGCGATGGTCGATCACGCCATGAGCAACGGCCGCATGATCGGGATGATCCAGCCGAAACCCGACGGCGCGGGCGACACCGTGTTCA
The DNA here is from genome assembly GCA_020853455.1 of Alphaproteobacteria bacterium. Classification (GTDB taxonomy): domain Bacteria; phylum Pseudomonadota; class Alphaproteobacteria; order Micavibrionales; family UBA2020; genus JAPWJZ01. The sequence continues at coordinate 8,793 of JADYYV010000225.1, forward strand.
AAACCGGCTGCGCGGGGCGCATCGCATCCTTCAACGAAACCGATGACGGGCGTTATTTGATTACGCTCAAGGGCGTCTGCCGTTTCGATGTGGCGGAGGAACTGCCGCTCGCCGCCGGCGGATACCGCCATGCGAAGCCCTGCTGGAAAAATTACCATCACGATCTAGCATCCGACACCGTGACCGATATCTGCCGTGACACAATGATGGTCACGCTGCGCCAATACCTCGATAAAATGCAGATGTTCTGCGACAAATGGGAAACCATCCGCCATATCGAATGCGAAAAGCTGATTTCGACCTTGAGCGTCGTCTGCCCCTTCAGCACCGAAGAAAAACAGGCACTCCTCGAAGCCCCCGACCTGCCCGCCCGCGCGAAGATTTTGCACGCGCTGCTGGAGATCGCGGCGAAGGAAGAGGAAGAATGCAAAGCGTCTTGTCATTGAAAGCAAAGCCATGACCGCCAGCACCAAACGCGCCGATCCGAAACTGCTTGAAATCCTCGTCTGCCCCTTGACCAAGGCGCCGCTGGAATATGACGCGGAAAAACAGGAATTGATCAGCCGTCAGGCGAAACTGGCCTTCCCCATCCGCGAGGGGATTCCGATCATGCTGGTGGATGAGGCAAGGAAGCTGGATGATTAGAGCCGCCGCCACCCCGCCGAAGGGCGGGGTCTGGCCCGCCGGTTTACCGGCGCTTTTATAAAGGCGCTTCGCGCGCCGGACCCCGCCCTTCGGCGGGGTGGAGTTAATTGGGATAACGCACTGCAGCAGCGATATAAGGCTGGAAAACGGCTGGCACGCTGACTAAGATGGGTTTCAACAAATACCAAGTTTAAGGAAAACCTAAAATGTCCAACCATGTTTTCATTTTCGACACCACCCTGCGCGACGGCGAACAGTCGCCCGGGTATTCGATGGACCTGAATGAAAAACTCCAGATGGCCGAAATGCTGGATGGCATGGGCGTGGATATTATCGAGGCCGGTTTCCCCGCAGCCTCCAAGGGCGATTACGAAGCGGTTTACAAGGTCGCGCAACAGGTGAAATCGGCAACCGTCGCAGGCCTGTGCCGCGCGCTGCACAAGGATATCGACGCGGTCGTGAACGCGATCCGCCCCGCGCACCGCAAACGCATCCATACCTTTATCTCCACCTCGCCCCTGCATATGAAACATAAATTGCAGGTCGAACCGGAACGCGTGCTGGAGATGATTAAAGAGTCTGTTTCCTACGCGCGCCAGAACTGCGACGAAGTTGAATTCTCGGCCGAAGACGCGACGCGCTCCGACCATGACTTCCTCTGCCGCGCGATCGAAACCGCGATTGCTGCGGGCGCGCTGGTCGTCAACATTCCTGATACGGTTGGTTATACCGTGCCCGAAGAATACGGCGCACTGATTAAAATGCTGCGCAACCGTGTGCCGAATATCGACAAGGCGATTATCTCCACACATTGCCACA